>JACPZX010000023.1 GCA_016195325.1 Acidobacteriota bacterium | reverse complement strand
ACAGGTGGCTCCTGACGCCTCCACGGGTACCCGGGCTCGTCCCAGACGCTCCCCCGACGCAATCTTGCGCACCACCCCTCGACGCCGTTTGAGGTGGTCGATCGTCAGCCGTAGGTGGGGATGAAGGTGATGGGGTGGGACTCCAGGAAGGCTCGTTTGAAGAGGCGGCGCGGGAGGCGGCCGTCCATGTCGTGGCCGACGGGGAGGCCCAGGGCGTAGAGCGTGAGGGGGACGACGTCGGCGATCCTGAGATCGTCGAGCTGCCGCCCCTCGGCGACCCCTTCGCCGGCGACGAGAAGAATCCCCGCGGGGCCGGCGTCGTGCCCGGCCGCGACCGAGGGGAGCCCGGAGATCTTCCGGATGAGCCTGTCGAACGCCGCGACCGGCTCGCTCCCGCACGGCGAGACGAGGAGGAGATACCCCTCCTTCGGAACCGCGGCGCGCACCTGGCCGACGATCTGGTCGAGCATCTCGTAGTAGCGATCGGTGATCCGGCTGTACCTCCGGACGTCGCTCTCCTCGGGGACGACGCCCACGCTCTCGGGGTGGGGCACGTGGGGGAACGTCGACTCGATGATGCCGAGCCCTGCGAGGCGGGCCGCGAGGACGCGCGGGCGACCCGGCGACCAGAGGATGCGCTGCAGCGCCGTGTGCACCGCGAGATCGACGCCGACCGCCCGGTCGAGCCGGCGCTGCTCCTCGACGGTGAGGGCGGCCCCCCCCGCGACGCGGCTCCGCCAGTCGGCCACACGCCGCGCCTCTTCCGGCGCCGCCGGCGCGCCCGAACGATCGGGGGGAGGAGCGCCGAGGGGCCAGTCCAGGAAAGTCGCCTCGAGGCGCAGCATGTCGAATATCGTCCAGAGCGGGCGCGCGCGAAGATCGCGCTCCGTCACCGGGCGGATCGAGAGGCCGAAGCGCGAGGCCCAGCGCCTCATGCCGAGCCCCTCCGGAAGGACCGAGGTCTCCGGCCCGGCGTCTCCCATGCGGTAGCGGTTCGGATCGAGGACGCCGTGCCGCGGGGGGAGTTTTCCCGTCACGAGGCTGGCCCACGCCGCCGCCGATCGCCCGGGCTTCACGGAGCGGAGCGGGCCCCGCGCCCCTTCCTTCATCAGCCGTGCGAAGTTCGGGAGCTTTCCCTCCGATGCGAGCGGCAGGATCTCCGAGAAGCTCGCGCCGTCGATCGCCAGGAGCACGACGGGGCCCCCCGGGGCCGACATCTCGGGGACGGTCGACGGGATCTCGTCCGCCGGCGGGCCCGCGAGGGCCAGCGGCGCGAGCGCGAGAAGCGGTCCCGCGAGGAGCAGCCCGATCGCCATCCGGAGCCGCGTCGCGCGGGCGCGCCCTTCCTTCCACTGCGCGATGGAGGCGAGGACGATGGCGGCCAGCCAGGTGATCGCCGGAGCGACGATCGCCGCGACGAATCGATGCCGGCCGCGCGGACCGAGGCTCTCGCCGAGCCGATGGTAGTTCCAGAGGTCGAGGGCGAGCGTCCCGGCGGTCCCGGTCGCGAGGAACCAGACCGCGGTCTTGAGGTGAAACCAGCCTATCGTGAGATCGTGCGCCGCGAAGAAGCGGACGCACGTGAAGGCCGCTGGAAGCGCGACGAGGACGGGCGGGCCGTACGCGAGACCGAGAACGCCGACCAGCGCGAGGAGGCGCCGGGGCTCCACGGCGACCTCGGGGTCGACGCCGAGCACCAGCGCCGCGAGGAGAGCCGGGACAATCGTGGCCGTCGGCGAGGCGTTGACGACGAGCTTGCAGAAGGTCGAGAGCCTGCGCATCACGGGGCGCCGACTATATCACGGGCTCCTACCCCCAAGGAGACGTGTGCTAGATTCTGCCCGATGCCGGCGGACTTCCATCTTCGCGTCTCGTCGAACGAAAACGTGGGCGCGTCCTGGTTTCTGATCACGCTTTCGGCCGGCGTCGATCTTCCCTCATGGCAGCCGGGCCAGTTCGTGATGCTCTCGCTGGGGGAACGGCAGGATCCCCTCCTCAGGCGCCCCTTCAGCATCTACAACCTCCCCGAGCCGCGCGGCGCGACGCGGGAGGTGCAGATCCTCTACAAGATTCTCGGGAGGGGGACCGCCTATCTCTCCGAGATGCGGCCGGGAGACCGCGCGGCGGCGCTCCTTCCCCTCGGGCTCGGCTTCGCCCCCCGGCGAGCCCCCGGCGATCGCCTCGTGCTCGTCGCGGGGGGGGTGGGGGTCGCGTCGCTCCACCCGCTCGCGGCGGCGGAGATCCGCGCCGGACGCAGGCCCCTCCTCCTGTTCGGATGCCGCACGTCGGTCGAGGTCGCCGGCGCCGCCCCCACACGGAAGCTCGGGGTGGAGACGCTCATCGCCACCGACGACGGCTCCGAGGGGAGGAAGGGGTACGTCTCCGATCTTCTCGACGCCGTCCTCTCGGATCGGGGGGTTGAGGGGTCGATCCTCTGCGTCTGCGGGCCCACGCCCATGATGAAGGCCTCGGCGGGCGTCGCGAGGCGCCGCGGGGCCGTCTGCCACGTCTCGCTCGAGAGCCCGATGGCGTGCGGCTTCGGCGTCTGCGTCGGATGCGTCGTCGGCGTCCGCCGCGAAGGATCTTCCGAGATCCTCTACCGGCGGACCTGCGTCGACGGACCGGTGATGGACGCCTCGGAGATCGTGTGGTGAGCGTCGCTCCCGATCTGTCGGTGAGCCTGGGGCCCCTCCATCTGAAGAACCCCGTCCTCACGGCGAGCGGCACGTGCGGCTACGGAGAGGAGCTGGCCCCGTACTTCGACGTCTCGAGGCTCGGCGGGATCGTGACGAAGAGCCTCTCGCTCCTCCCCCGCCAGGGGAACGCCCCCGCGCGCCTCGCCGAGACCCCGTCCGGGATGATCAACTCGATCGGCCTGCAGAACGTCGGGATCGACGCCTTCCTCGCCGACAAGCTCCCCTTCCTCGAGACGTGCGGTGCCGCCGTCATCGCCAGCATCTTCGGCGCGACGGTCGAGGAGTTCGCCGAGCTCGCCGCCCGGCTCGAGGGGAGGAGCGGGGTGTCGGCGCTGGAGCTGAACGTCTCGTGCCCGAACACCTCCCGCGGCGGCGTCGAGTTCGGCGTCGATCCGGAATCGACGCGACGCGTGACCGCGGCGGTGCGGAACAGGACGAAGCTCCCGATCGTCGTCAAGCTCTCGCCCAACGTGACCGACGTCGCGCTCATCGCGCGCGCGGCGATGGAAGGGGGCGCGGACATCCTGTCGCTCGTGAACACGTTTTTCGGCATGAAGATCGACGTCGCGACGCGCCGCCCCGTCCTGTCGGGCGGTGCGCGCGCCCATCATCGGCATCGGCGGCATCGGCACGGCCGCCGACGCGCTCGAGTTCATCTTCGCGGGCGCGACGGCCGTGCAGGTGGGGACCGCGACGTTCGTCGATCCGTGCGCCTCCGCGAACACGGTCGACGGCCTTGCCGGCTACTGCCGCGCGCAGGGCGTCGCGAAGATCTCCGATCTCGTGGGAGCCGCGCATCGCGGGGAGCGATCCGCGGAGGAGCCCGGCGCGTGAGCGGACGCCGGATCGCCGGCGTGCTCGCGGGCGCCGCCGCGCTCGCGCTTGCCGCGCTCCCGCTTCTCGGGTGCGGAGGGCGCCCTGCGACGTCCCCCCGCGTCGCGCGCGTCGAGATCGGGGACCACGAGACGGGGTACGCCTCGTGGTACGGCCCCGACTACCACGGGAACCAGACGGCCAGCGGCGAGCGGTACAACATGTTCGAGCTGACCGCGGCCCACCGGACGTGGCCGTTCGGCACGAAGGTGCGCGTCGAGAACCTCGAGAACGGGAGGTCCGTCGTCGTGAAGATCAACGACCGCGGGCCGTTCACGCGGGGGCGCATCATCGATCTGTCGTACAGGGCGGCGCGGGAGATCGAGTGCTCGCGGGACGGGACGGCGAAGGTGAGGATCGAGGTCGTCGGGCTGGCGGAGCCCCGGGCGTCAGAGGGTGTCGATCCGGAGCACGTTCTGGAGGACGCGGTAGGCATCGTCCCCCTCGCCGAGCAGGGTCCCCTGCGGGTCGTAGATCTTCATGTGCGGGAGGGCGGTGACCCCGTACTGCCTCACGACCGCCGACTCCCAGTCGATGATGTCGACCTTGCGCACCGCGATGTCCGGCCGCTTCGAGGCGAGCCGTCGCAGCTCGGGATCGAGGGCGCGGCACGGCGCGCACCAGTCCGCGTAGAAATCGAAGATGGTGTACTTGCCCGGAACGAGCGCGTCGTGGATCGAGAAGGCATCCCCCTTCGACGCGACCTTCACGTCGCCGGGCGGCAGCGTCTCCTCCCCGGGAGTCCGGGTCGTCACGAAGGCTCCGTATCCAAGGACGACGCCGATCCCCACGAGGATCAGCGCCAGGACCGGGGGGCTCAGGCGGGACTCGCGTTCCATGAAAAGATGCTAGGGGAGGGCGGAGCTTGCGTCAACCGGGGCCGGTCCCACCGCGCGATCGCCTGATCGTCGCGCTCGACACGTCGGATCGCGAGATGGCCCGGCGGACGGTCACCCTCCTGCGCGGCCGCGTCGGCTGCTTCAAGGTCGGGCTGCAGCTCTTCACCGCCGCGGGCCCGGCGGTCGTCCGCGACATCGTCGAGGCCGGCGAGAAGGTCTTCCTCGATCTGAAGTTCCACGACATCCCGAACACCGTCGCACGCGCCGTCGAGGAGGCGGCGAGGGCAGGGGCGTTCTTCACCGACGTCCACACCACCGGGGGGGAAGAGATGATGCGCGCGGCGGCGGCCGCCGCCCGCGCGGGGACCGCTCCCGGCGCCGCGCGCCCGCGGATCCTGGGCGTGACCATCCTGACCAGCCTCGACGCGGCGGCCATGGGGGCCGTCGGGCTCCGCGCCGACGTCCCGGCGCTCGTGACCGATCTCGCGATCCTCGCCCGCAGGAGCGGCCTCGACGGCGTCGTCGCCTCGGCGCACGAGGTCGCGTCGATAAGGCGCGAGTGCGGCCCCTCGTTCGTGATCGTCGTGCCGGGGATCCGGCCCGGGGGCGCCGGACTCGACGATCAGAAGCGCGCGGCGACGCCGCGCGAGGCGATCCTCGCGGGGGCGGACTACCTCGTGGTGGGCCGGCCGATCACCGGCGGGGCGGATCCCGCCGGCGCCGCGGAGGCGATCGCGGCGGAGATGGCGATGTGACGAGGCCGCCCGGAACGCGCGGGGGGCCGGGGTGGGCCGCGCTCCTCCTCGTCGCGCTGCCGTGGGGGCTCGCCGGCGCGATCGCGGCCGAGGCCCCCGCTCCCCTGAACGACGAGGACGTCGTGCGCATGCTGGCGAGCGGGATGAGCGAGGCGCGGATCCTCGAGCGCGTCCGCGAGGCGCCGGGCCAGTACGATCTCTCGCCCGAGATGCTCGCCGAGCTGAAGCAGGCCGGGCTCAGCGACGCGATCCTCGACGCGATGCGGCGCAAGCCAGCCAGGCCTGCGGCCGTACCTCCCGCCGCGACGACGCCCGCGGCCATGGGGTTCATCGAGATCTTCTTCGACGACGACCCGAAGCGCTCCGCCGCCGAGAACTCCGTCGTCGCTCCCGCGGTCGCGCACGGCGACGCGCAGCGCAGCGAGACACCGGTCGAGCTCGCCTTCGCCGTCACGTGCTCGCAGCCCGCGCACGTTCCGGATCAGTGGCACACCCTCAGCCCTTTCGGCGCCTCACCGGGACGGCACGAGGTCCTTTTCTTCGAGGCGTCGACGGCGCAGGTGGCGGAGCGCCACAAGGGGGGGCCGCTCGTCTACCTCCCCCACCCGCCGCGCTGGCGGTTCCCGGCGGGGGCCGGCCATCACCGGGGGCTCCTGATCGTGGCGGCGCGCCTCGCCGGCGATCCGAAGTACACGCTGATGGCGGCGGAGTCGTACGACGACTTGGACGTGAAGGAAGGTCAGGTCACCCGCCTCGACCTCCGCATCCGATCCGAGCGCCCTCGCGGCGGGGGCGACTCCGCGCACCCCGTGACCTCGAACCCGGGGCTGACCAACATCGGGTCGACGGCGGAGACGATTGGCCTGTGGCCGGTGACGATCAAGCTCCTTCAGGCTCACCCCCCCGAGCCGGAAGCGAGCGCGGGCGCCGCCGCGCCGGCCCGGCCGCAGTCTCAGCGACGCTGAGAGGGCGCTTCTCCGGAAGCCGGCGGCGACATCAGCCGCCCGAGCGCCACGGCGACGACGCGCGCGCAGGCCGCCATGTTGTCGCCCCGATGATCGGTCGCCGCGGACGGCGTGTCTCCGGACGAGTGGTAGACGGGGCTGTAGTCGATGCGCACGATCCCCTTCTGAGGCCACGCGTCGGAGTCCCAGCCGGGAGTCTGCGGCACCTCCTCGGGGCTCCCCCAGGCCGCGGTGAAGACCGTCGTCACCGGGACGCGCGCGCTCGTGAGCCCCGCCCCGTGCGCCTCTTTCGGAAGGAAGATCTCGGCGTCCGTTCCTCCGAGCGAAGGGTTCGTGGTGTGCTCGCCGGGAAAGCCGTCGCGACCCGCGAGAGCCTTCGCGGCCGACAGGAGCGTCCGGAGCAGCGGCCCGTTCCACGGAACGTCGTTCCCCTCGAAGTAGATGGCGTGCCTCTCCGTCGCCGCCGCGGTCTGATCGAAGTTGAAGACGCCGAGGAGCGACTCGATCTCCGGGGCGCGCTCCGTCACGAAGGCCCGGGAGGAGTGGATCTCGCTTCCCCAGATCGCGAAGCGCACCGACGGACGAGGCTTCGGCAGGAGCCCCGCGCGCGCCGCCGCCGCGAGCGACGTCGCGACCTCGAGCGCGCTCGCGACGCCGGAGGCGTTGTCGTCGGCCCCCGGCCCGCCCGAGTCGGAGTCTCCGTGCGCGCAGACGAGATACCACCCGGGGAGATCCCCCGGGAGCGTCGCGAGGATCGAGCGAGGGCGACCGGGGGCGGTCCGCGCGTCCAGGGAGAGCCGGACTTTCACCGCCCCTCCCGCGTCGAGGGCACGGCGGACCTTCTTCCCGGAGTTGAGAGAGAGCGTGAAGACCGGCACCGTTCGAGGGGCGGAGGCGCCGAGCTCCTCGGCGGGGGCCCAGTCGAGATACCTCCCCTCCTCGCGCGGCGCATCGGTCAGGACCGCGGTCGCCCCGGCCTCGGCCGCCCGCCGTGCGGCGGCGTCGGGGACCTCGTCCGAGAGGAGCGCCCACGCCCCCTTCGGGACACCTCCGGCGGATCGGTGGACGAGCAGCTCAGCGGAGGGGAGCGAGGGGGAGAAGCCCACGGGCCACGCGTCGAGCGGCGCCGCCCCGGGCTCGAGGAGCGTCGCCTCGAACGATCTCTCCTCGTGCGTCGGCTTCTCGGGCTCGACCGTCTCGACGACCGTGAGCCCGAGGGCCTCGAACCGTCCCCTGAGGTAGGCGGCCGCGCGATCGCCGGAGGAGGTGCCTCCCATCCTCGGCCCGAACGCGACGAGATCGCGGACACCGGTGACCGCGCGCGCCGCGACGACCGCGGCGGCGAGGGGCCGATCGAGCGGTGGGTCCTTCGGCGGCGGGCCGGTGTCCCCGCCGGCGCCGAGAGGGCCGGCCGCCAGGAGCGTCATGAGCGCGGGCAGGATCCGGAGCGCGGTGGGGAGGAATCTCTCAGGCGCCATTCCCGCCCGCGGTGGGTGCGGCCGGCCGCACCCGCCCCGCGTGCCCCCGATGGCGCGAGGCGAGGAGCGCGGGAAGCGTCCGGGCGGCCTCCTTCCGGTCCGCCTCCGAGGCCATCACGACCGACACCGCGCGCGACACCCCGGGCTCCTCCATCGTGATCCCGTAGAGCATCGCCGCCGCCTCCATGCTGCGGCGGTTGTGCGTGATCATCAGGAACTGGGTGTCGGACGACATCCGCTCGAGCAGCGCGTTGAACCGTATCACGTTCGCCTCATCGAGCGGGGCGTCGACCTCGTCGAGGAGGCAGAACGGAGAGGGGGAGTAGCGGAAGATGGCGAACAGCAGCGCGATCGCGGTCAGGGCCTTCTCGCCGCCGGAGAGGAGCGACAGGCTCTGCAGGCGCTTGCCGGGGGGCTGGGCGCTGATCTCGAGGCCGGCCTCGAGGAGATCACCGTCCTCGTCGCCGTCGGTGACGAGGCGGAGATCGGCGCGGCCGCCTCCGAAGAGGATCTTGAAGATGTCGGCGAACCCCGTGCGGATCTTCTCGAAGGCGTCGAGGAATCTCTCGCGCGACTGCCGGTTGATGCGGGCAATCGTCTCCTTCAGCGACCGGATCGAGTCCTCGAGATCCCGGCGCTGCGCCGTGATGAACGCGTGACGCTGCTCGAGCTCGCGGAACTGCTCGACGGCCATGAGGTTGACCGCACCCATCGCGTCGCGGCGCTCCCGGTGCGCGGCGATCTGAGACCTCACGGCCTCGGGATCGAGAGCGCGATCCTCGGGCGTGAGGTCCGAGACGGCGACGGCAAGCGACGGCAGCCCGCGCTCGATCACGCGCGCCTCGAGCCCGCGCCTCTCGCCGATGAGCCGCTCCTCCTCGAGGGCGACGGCGTGGAGCGCCTCGCGCGCTTCGTCGTGCGCCCCTCGCGCCCGCCTCACCCCCTCCTCGAGCGCCGGAAGGGCTCCCCGCTTCTCGATCAGCGCCGCCTCCGCCGACGCGACGAGCCCGTCCGCAAGCACGCGATCTGCCATGCGATCGGAGAGAACCGAGGTGTCCTCGGCGAGGCGGCTCCTCGCCTCCGCGAGGCGCGCGTCCCACCGGATTCGATCCTCCCTCTCCCGATCGATCCGCCCGTGCAGGTCGGCGATCGCCGCCGCGTGGTGGCGGGATTCCGCCTCGAGCGACGCCCGTCGCTCGCGCGCCGCCGAGGCCGCCGAGCGCTGCGTCGCGAGGGCCGCGTTGCGGGCCGCCAGGGCGCCGCGCGCGGTGTCCACGCCTCCCGCCAGCGACTCCGCTTCGCGGAGCAATCCGTCGTGACGGTTCAGCGTCTCCGCGAGAGTCCAGGCGACCGCCGTCCGCGCCCCGGCCCCCGCGGCGAGATCCTCGCGCACGCGGCCGAGATCGGCGGCGTGGGCGTCGCGCCGGAGCTCGAGGCGGGCGCTCTCGCCCCGCAGAACCTCCTCCTCGACGCGCAGCGTTTCCCCCTGCTTCTCGAGGATCGCCTCGCGGTGCTTCAGATCCGCCGCCCGGGATCGCAGGTCTCCCACCATCCGCTCTTGGGCCTCGATCTCGCCGTCGAGCATCGCGACGCGGGATCCCGTGGATTCGGAGTCGGCGCCGAGCCTCTTGAGGAGCCGCCTCAGCGTCATGACGCCGGCCTCCTCGGGGATCTCCGCGCCCCCCTCCATCCAGCCATCGCGTGAGAGGAAATCGCCCGAGAGAGTGACCACGTCGCGTCCGGGCATCGCCTCGCGCACCGCGAGCCCCGAGGCCATGTCCGCGGCGACCGCGACGCGATCGAGGATCACGGCGAGCCCCGGGATTCCGAGCGAGCCGGCGTCGAGGAGCTGCGCGAGGGTGCCGAGGCTCCCGCCGACCGGTGAATGCGGATGCGGGTCCGGCGCGCCGGCGCCGCGCGCCCGCGCCTCGGCGGGGATGAGGACCGCGCGGCCCATGCCGCGATCCTTGAGCGCCGCCATCAGCGCCGCGGCCTCGTCGACCGAGTCGATGACGCACCCCCGGAGCAGTCCGCGCAGCGCCGCGTCGACGGCGCGATCGAACCCCTCGGGGGGGGAGAGGATGTCCTTGAGGAATCGCGCGGGGGAGCCGGCCCTGAGCGCCTCGAGCTCCTGCCCGTCCGCCTCCTCGATGCCGGAGAGGCTGACGATGCGCTCCTCGATGGCGCGCAGGCGGCCGCGGCGCTCCTCGCGCTCGAGGAGCAGCGCCTCGCGGCGCGACTCGGCCCCTCGAAGCGCGCGGGCGCCGTCCTCGATGATCTCTCTGAGCCCCGCCCGCGACACGCCGAACGCCTCGCGCCCGGACTCGTGCTCGCGGCCCCGCTCGACCAGCGAGAGGCTCTCCTCGCCGATCTCCGCGACGAGCCGCTCGAGGCGCGACTCCTCCGCGTGCCAGCGGGCCGCGCTCTCGTCGAGGCGGCGGATCTCGTTCCGGCACTCGCTGAGCCCGCCGGCGCCGGCGACCGCCTCCTCCCGCGCCGCCGCGAGGGCGGCCTCCGCGGACTGGAGCGCGGCCGCGTCGAGGCGCGCCGAAGCCTCGTGGTCGAGCACCGCGCCCTCGGCGCGCGCCGATTCGGTCGCCGCCCCGTCGAGCTCGACGGCCAGCGATTCCTCGCGCGCCCGCGCGACGGCGAGCCGCCCGGCGAGCGAGGCGGCCTCCGCGGCGCCGCGGGCGAGGTGGGTCGTCGCCTCGGTCTCCTGCTCCCGGAAGCGATCGATGCCGGCCTTGATCTGATCGAGCGCCCGATCGAGGGCGTGCAGCCCCTCGCGGGCGGCCTGGTGGCGCGCCGCCTCCTCGGCGACGGCCTCGCGCCCCTCGGCGACGAGGGCCTCGGCCTTCGCCAGCGTCGCGGCCGCCCGGGCGCCGTGGTCCTCGACCTCGACGCGCCGCGCGGCGATCTGGTCGGCCTGGCCGTCGAGCCGGACCGATTCATGGTGGAACAGAATGCGCTCGCCCTTCTCGATTTCGGCGGAGATCCTGGCGTAGCGGCGCGCGCGCGCGGCCTGCCTCTTGAGGGAGCCGATCTGCTTCTCGAGCTCGGAGACGATGTCGTGGATGCGGAGCAGGTTCGCCTCGGTCGCCTCCAGCTTCGTCTGCGCCTGGCGCTTGCGAACCTTGTAGAGCGCGATCCCCGCGGCCTCCTCGATCAGCACGCGGCGATCACGGGGGCGCGAGAGGAGGACCGAGTCGACGCGCCCCTGCTCGATGACGCTGTAGAGGCCGCTCCCGATGCGCACCTCCGCGAGGAGATCCTGGATGTCGCGGAGCCGGCACTTCTGCCCGTCGAGAAGGTATTCGCTCTCCCCCGATCGAAAGAGCCGGCGCGTGATCACGACCTTCTGCCGATCGAGCCATGAGCGACGCGGGGCGTCGCCCGTCGGGTCGGGCGGCGCCGGGTGAGAGCCGTTCCCGTTGCCGCCTGCGTGGCCGTTCCCGGCCTCGGCGAGGGGCATCGGATCCGCCTCCGGGAGCTCCGCCGCGGTGACATCCCCCGAATCGACCGTCGTCTCCGGATCGGAGCGCGAAGCCGACCCCTCGAGCTCGACCGACACCGTCGCGTGGTCCGCGCCGTTCGCGGCGACGAGGTGGAGCGAGACCTCCGCCATCCCCATGGGGCGCCGGGCGTCGCTTCCATTGAAGATCACGTCGCCCATGTGCTCGGCGCGCAGCGCCCGCGAGCTCTGCCCGCCGATGACCCAGTTGATCGAGTCGGCGATGTTGCTCTTGCCGCAGCCGTTCGGGCCGACCACCGCCGTGATGCCGGCCCCGAAGAGGAACTCGGTCCGGGACGAGAACGACTTGAAGCCATTCAGTTCCAGCTTCTCGAGCCTGAACATCGGTGGACCCCGCGACTCTGGGAGGGGCGGCCCGACAACGGCCGCCCAGGTTGACCGGCCTCAATGCGGCGGATTCGGCCTTACCATGACATAGGTCGGCATCCTACCACAGTTCGTGCTGACTCCGACATCCGTGCGCAAGATATGGTGGCGTTGCGAGAAACACACCCCTGGAGTCCGATGGATCTGCGGGTGAACGCCGAGGGGCCTGGGAGGTGCCCGGGCTAGTACGAGCGGGCGGTGATGAAGTCGCAGACGCCCACGAGCGAGCTCCGGGCCGGCGATTCCGGGAAGGTCATGAGGCGGGCCCGGGCGAGGCCGCAGTAGTGTTGGGCGAGCTTGCGGGCGCGATCGAGGCTCCCGTGCCGCCTCATCTCGCCGACGATTTCAGCGAGCGACGCCCGGTCGAACCGGCGCTCCTGCACGAGGGAGCGGACCATCTCCAGGTGGACCGCCTCCCCCTTCTCGAGAAGGTAGATGAGGGGGAGCGTGATGCGCCCTTCGCGGAGATCGCTCGCGACGGGCTTGCCGAGGACGACCGGATCGGCGGTGAGATCGAGGAGGTCGTCGACGATCTGGTACGCCATCCCCAGGTGAATCCCGAACTCCGCCAGATCGTCCTCGGCCTTCGAGGGGAGCCCGGAGAGGTATCCCGCGACGCGCGCGCATCCCGAGAAGAGGAGCGCCGTCTTCCGGCGAACGATCTCCAGATGCTCCTCCTCGGAGACGTCGATTCTTCCATGGATGTGGGACTGCAGGATCTCCCCGTGGATCATCTGGAGGGTGATCTCGCAGAGAATCTGGATCGGCCTCAGGTCGTCGGCCCTCAGGGCCTCGTTCATCGCGGTCAGATAGATGTGATCGCCGAACAGGACGGTGAGATGGTTCCCCCATCGCGAGTGGACCGTCGATCGGCCCCGCCTCATCGCCGAGCCGTCGATGACGTCGTCGTGAACCAGCGTCGCCGTGTGGATCAGCTCGAAGACGGTCGCGAAGAGCACGTGGCGATCGCCCCGGTACCCGGCCATGCGGGCGCACAGCAGGAGCAGCGCGGGCCGGATCCGCTTGCCTCCCCCCTCGGAGAGGTACGTGCCGATCGTCTGGATGATCTCGACGTCGGACTCGAGACTCTTCGCCAGCCGCTCCTCGACGGCGTGGAGGTCGGCCTCCACGGGCTCGAGGAGCGCGCCGAGCGGCGGCGCCGCAGGGAGGGGCGTCTCTTTTCTCAGCGCGGGCTCCACGTCTACACGCCTCCGCCCGCCGCCGCCGACTCCGGAGCGCGCTGGGGAGCCGCGGGCGCCCTGGGGTCTTCCGTCACGGGCTCGAACCGGCGCGAGCCCGCCGGGCGCCCTTCGCGGAAGAAATAGACGACGCCCCGCGAGTGGTACCACCACTCCTCCCGCGGGCCTTCGGGGCCGATCCCCTGCTCCTCGCGCTCCGGGACGCCGAGCGTCCTGAGGATCCTCCCCCTCGGGGTGTCCGCGCCTTCGGCGGCGACGCGTCGCGAGGTCTCGGGCCACGACGGGTTCCACTCCATCGCGAGGTCGATGCGAAGCGTCCCGGCATGCTTGAGATCGTGCGTGATCTCGCGGTCGGCGGGCAAGCGGTACTGGACCGTGTCGAAGGAGTTCGGGTCGTAGAATCGAAGGTAGTACGCGTCGAAGGAGCGATCGCGCGGCACGGAGATCTGGTAGAAGCCGTCCGCGTCGGTGGCGACGCGCGCGGCCTCCGCGATCTGTCCCCCGCTCTCGAACCGCCCGAGGGTGACCTGACGCCGGGTCTTGATGAGTCGCACCGTCTGCCCTGCAGCTCCGAGCCCGTCGGGGCTCGTGACGCGCCCGCGCACGTCGACCAACTTCTCTGCCGCCGCCGCGCTCGACGCGAGGGCCGCGCTCGCCGCGAGGGCGACGCAGAAGGCGACGCTCCTCGCGGGAGGAACTCGGCGGCGGGCTCGCGCCGGCGTCGTCGTCATCGGAAGTTCGTGAACTCGATGTGGCATCCGAGATCCGCCTCCCGGAGCGCGTGCATGACCGCCTGCAGGTCGTCCTTCTTCGGCCCCTTGACCCTCACCTGGTCGGAGAGGATCGAGGCCTGCACCTTGAGCCGCAGCTCCTTGACGAGCTTCACGATCTCCTTGGCTTTGTCCGTCGGAATCCCGTTCTGGACGTCGATCTTCTGGGTGGCCTTGCCCGTCGGCGAGGTCTCGGGCTTTCCGTACGTCATCCCCTTCAGGGGGACGCTCCGCTTCGCCATCCGCTCCCTCAGCACCTCGTCGAGAGCCTTGAGCTTGTACGTGTCGGCGGCGGAGAGGTGGATGACCTGCGCCTCGCGGCGGATCTCCGCGCCGGTCCCCTTGAAATCGAACCGGTTCGCGATCTCCTTGGAGGCCTGGGAGATGGCGTTGTCGACCTCGAAGAGATCGATCTTCGAGATGATGTCGAACGAACTCTCGGAGGCCATGGGGCTCCAGGGGCGAGGCTGAGTGGGGCCGGATGTTACCACCCACCTTCGGACCGGGCAACCGCACGCGCGACCTTCCGCGAGATCGGCGGGGCGGTCGCGGGCCGACGCGTCAGCGATTCGCGGGGCGGGGATCCTGATCGATCACGCGGGCTCCGTCGGGGGGCGCGAACGTGAAGAGATCGCCCGGGAGATCGACGTCCTCCTCCACGTCGCTGAAGAGGATGGCGATCCGGTTCCCCGCGCCGTCGATCGCGGTCATGGAGGCGATGGAGAGCCGCGTGGGCTCGATCTCGATGAGCAGCGACGCGAGATCGTCGCGCTCCGAGAGCGGCTTGAGCGTCAGGACGACGTCGCCGCGAACCTGAGCGCCCCTCGCCTCGACGCCGATCGCCTCGAACTCGGACCTCAGGGACCCCGACGCGAGCGCCGCGAAGGCGCCCCGGCTCTTGAAAGCGGCGACGGATCCCCGATAGACGACCGCATCCTCGGGGACATAGAGCCACGTGTGCGCGCCGTCGCTCACCGCGGTCTTCACCTCCGGGGTCGTGTAATCCCATCGCATGAGGTCCGGGCGCTTCAGGAAGAATCGCCCCCCCTCGGACTGCGGCATGCCGAGCCCCGACGACGCAAACGATTGCACGAACCGCCCCTTCATCGTCCGCAGCGTGGCGAGCCGCGCGTCGAGCCTCAGGGCGATCTCGCGCGCCGTCTCGCGCCCCTCCCGAGGCGCGTCGGCGCCCCGCGCGCCGCCGGCCGCCCCGGTCAGAAAGAGCGCGCCGGCGACCGCGAGGACGAGGGGGGCTCGTCGCCGCCGGGGCTCTCGCTCGCAGTCCATCGCCATTCCGCCGCCTCCGCCGCGTCGCGAGCGCGCGAACGCCGGTCGACCGAGTCTATCACTCGCTCCGGGACCGGCCTCCCGCGGGTGGGACTTCTTTGACAAGGGAGGGGGGCTGGGATACGGTTCGTGACCGTGCAACGCCTGACGCCCGCCGCTGCCCGCTCGAGACGATGGCTGGTCTTCTGCTCCCTCGTCCTCCTGACGGCCTCCGTCGCCTCGCTCATCCACGCCGCCTCGCCGCACTGCAGCGCGCCGAGCGACTGCACCGCCTGCCGCGTCCTCCAGACCCCCGCGCTCGCCCGGACGACGGGGCCGATCGCGAGGCCCGCGACACCCGTCCCCGCTCTCTCTGCCGACGCCCCCTCGGTCGGCGCCCTCGAGATCGAGACGCGGCTCCACCCGCTCCGCGCCCCTCCTTCCCGTCCGACTGCCTGAACCGGACCGCGCTCCCTCCCCGCGCCCGCCGCGGGGGTGAGCCCGATGGGGCCCGACAGGGTTCCTACGCATTCACGTCGGACATGGTGGAGAGAGAGATGGGAAGATCATTCCTGAGGGCGGCCGGCATTCCGCTGCTGGTCGCCGTCGCGCTGACGGCGCCGGCCGTCGCCCGCGACGATCGAGCCGCGGATCCGAACGCCGCGACCGGAACGAGCCCGGACGAGGTCGCCGCGCTGCGCGCCGAGATCGAACAGCTTCGCGCGCAGGTCCGGCTGCTGCAAGACCAGATGAAGGTCCTCCTCGCGGGAGGGGGCGCGACCGCCGGGGCGCAGGCGGCGCCGTCCGCGCCGGCCCCCTCCGCCCCTGCGGTCCCGACGCGGAGCCAGGGACTGCTCAACCCCGCGATCAGCGCGGTATTCCAGACGATCGGGAACACGTCTCTGAAGAGGGCCGACGACAGGAATGGATTCGACCTGAGCGAGGCAGAGGTCGCCTTCCAGTCGGCGATCGATCCGTACGCGAAGATGGACCTCTTCCTCACCTTCCCCGTGGACGGCGGCCCCGAGGTCGAGGAGGGGTACGTCAGCACGCTCTCGCTGCCGGGGTCCCTCGCGCTGAAGGCCGGGCGGTTCAAGAGCGCCTTCGGGAAGTGGAACACTCTCCACAATCACGCCTTCTTCACGATCGAGAGGCCCCTCGCGCTCGAGACGGTTCTCGGCGGAGAGAGCCTGACCGACGACGGTCTCTCGATGAGCGTGCTGATCCCGAACCCGTGGGGCCTCTATCTCGAGGCGATCACCGAGGTGGGAACCCCGAGGGTAGGCCCCTCCTTCAACAGCGACCGGCACGACCTCTCGTACCTCGAGCACGTCAGCGCCTTCTTCAACACGACGTCGAGCTCGACGCTGGAGCTCGGGCTCAGCACCGCCTTCGGGCGCACTGGACCGTCCTCGTCGCTGCGCGACGCGGTCTCGGATCCGAATCTCGGGGCGACGCTCGTCCCGGCTGATCACCGCGCGTCCAATGTCTCCGGCGTCGACGTGACATACAAGTGGAAGCCGCCGCAGATGAACGTCTACCGCTCCTTCCTGTGGCAGACGGAATGGCTCCGGAGCCGGCGCAGGACCGAGACGGTAGGCGCCGGCCCCTCGCTCGACACCGGCGTCGTTCTCGCCGGCGGGGGGTACACGTACGTGGAGGGACAGCTCACCAAGAGGTGGCGCGTGGGGGGCCGGTACGACTGGACGGAGATGCCCGACGACGCGTCGGCGAGGCAATCCGGAGGAGCCCTCGTCGTGCGCTTCGTGCCTTCGGAGTTCCAGGAGCTGAGGTTCGAGGCGGATCGCGTGCACCGCAACGGCGACGCCGCCGCCCGGCTCAACGGCGATACGAGCGACACCCGGCTCCTCTTCGAATGGATTCCCATCATCGGCGCCCACGGCGCCCATAAGTACTGAGGCTCCCATGACGATCTCACGACGATTCCTTCTCCAGACCCTCGGCGTGGCGCTGCTCCTCGCTCCGGCGGGCGGCGGCTTCGCCGCGCCGGCCCCGATTCGCCTCGTCGCCGCGCTCCCGAACCTCGGCTCGATCGCGGCGGCCATCGGCGGCGACCGCGTCGACATCACGACGATCGCGGTCGGAACCCAGGACGCGCACTTCGTCGATCCGAAACCGAGCTTCATGGTCAAGCTGCGCGCGGCGGATCTCATCCTCGTCAACGGCCTCGACCTGGAGATCGGCTGGATCCCGCCGCTCACGCAGGGGGCGCGCAACCCGAAGATCCTCCAGGGGGCGCCGGGGTTCGTCGACTGCTCGCAGGGGATCCAGGTCCTCGAGGTCCCGACGAACCTCAGCCGCACGGAGGGGGACGTGCATCCCTACGGGAACCCTCACTACCTGACCGATCCGCTCAACGCCATCGTCGTCGCCGGGACAATCGCGGAGGCGCTGAAGAAGATTGACCCCTCGTCCTCGGACTACTTCGAGGGAAGGAAGAGGGATTTCGTGAAAGCGATTCACGAGGCTACCTTCGGCAAGGAGCTCGTCGATCTCGTGGGGGGCGCGAAGCTGACGCGCGAGGCGTCAGCCGGAACGCTTGACGCCTTCCTCGACGCGACGAGCGTCGGGGGATCCCCTCTGCGAAGCCGCCTCGGCGGCTGGCTCGGCCGCATGCAGCCGGCGCGGGGAAAGCCGGTCGTCTCCTACCACAAAGACTACACGTACTTCGCCGCCCGGTTCGGGCTCGACATCGTCGAGTACGTCGAGCCGAAGCCCGGCATCCAACCCTCGGCCAAGCACCTCGAGGAGCTGATCGCGCGCCTCAAGAAGGGTGACATCCGCGCGATCGTCTCCCGCCCCTACGTGGAGCACCGCTCGACCGACTACGTCGCCGAGCAGACCGGCGTGAAGGTCCTGACCCTTCCGATCGAGGTCGGCGGGGCCCCCGAGGCGGCGGACTACTTCAAGCTCTTCGACCACGTCACCGGCCAGCTCGCCTCCGCGCTCTCATCGGCCCCCCCGGGCGCGGGGCACTAGGACCCATCATGGCCCAGCAGATCCAGGTCCTCTTCCTGCCGTTCCTGGCGTGCCTCATCCTCACCGGCATCCACGTCTATCTCGGCATCCACGTCATCAGCCGGAAAGTGATCTTCGTCGACATCGCGCTGGCGCAGATCGCCGCGCTCGGGGCGACGGTCGCGCTTCTCCTGGGCTACGACCCGAGCTCGGAGGGGTCCTACTACGTCTCGCTCGGATTCGCGGTGCTCGCCGCCGTCATCTTCGCCCTCACCCGCACGCGGCGGGAGCACGTCCCCCAGGAGGCCGTGATCGGCCTCACCTACGCGACCGCCTCCGCGGCGGCCATCCTCCTCGCGGACATCTCGCCGCACGGCGCGGAGCACCTCCACGATCTCCTCGCGGGAAGCATCGTGTGGGTCACCCCCGCCCAGATCGTCAAGACGGCAATCCTCTACACCCTCATCGGCGCGTTCCACTTCGCCTACCGGCGACGGTTCCTGTTGATCTCGATGAACCCCGACGAGGCGTACGCGCAGGGGATCAACGTGAGGTTCTGGGACTTCCTCTTCTATCTCTCCTTCGGCGTCGTGATCACGTCGGCGGTGCAGATCGCCGGAGTCCTCCTCGTCTTCTGCTACCTCGTGGCACCGTCGGTCTTCGCGGTGATGTTCTTCGAGGACCTCCGGAGGCGCCTGCTGACGGGGTGGACGATGGCGGCCCTCGTCTCGGCCATCGGCCTCTACTTCTCGTACGACCGGCCGTCCGGGCCGACGATCATGGTCTGCTTCGCGGTCGCCCTGATTCTCGGCGGGCTGACGCGCGCGATCGCCGCCTCCCCGCGCCGATCGAGAGCCGTCGCGCTGACCGCGGCCACGGCGGCGATCGTGACGGCGAGCTTCTGGACGCTGTACCGCTTCCGGCCGGCCCCCGCGCATCATCCCGGGGAGGCCCAGGAGCCCGTGGAATCGGCGGCGCCCCCACCGGAGCACGCGGTGGGTGGGGGCATCGACGCGTTGCGCGCCGCGCTCCGCGATTCCCACGAGAACGTCCGGGCCAGGGCCGTCGCGGATCTCGCGGCGACGGGCGATCTGCGCGTCGTCTCGGATCTGGTGGCGGCGCTCCACGATCAGTCGGCAAACGTGAAGGAGGCCGCCGCCGTCGCGCTCGGCCGGGCCGGCAACCGATCGGCCCTCCCCGCCCTCATCCAGGGTCTCAAGAACGTGGACGAGGACGAGTGGGTGAGGCTCCGGATCGCGCAGGCCGTCGCGCAGCTCGGCGACACCGCGGGGATCCCGGTCCTCCTCCAGATTGCGGGGCGCGGCGACGCGAAGATAAGCCGGACCGAGGCCCTGGCTTCCCTCGTCGCGCTGAGCGGCTCCCGCGCCGCCCCCCCCGGCGATCCCGACGCACCTCAGGGGCGTGCCGCTCTCGACGCCGCGGCGAAATGGTGGGCCACGGACGGGGCGGCGCTGGAGTGGGATGCCCCGGCGCGGGCCTTCCATCGAAGGCGTTGACCAGCCGTTGATTCTTGCCCGCGCGGCCGCGACCGTGATACGGTCGCTCGGCGCGACCACGATGTCGCGCCCGCATCCGTCCGGATCCGGCGGGGTCCGGCGCGCGAGCCCCGCGGAGAGCCCGCCAGAATCAGGACGCCGCCCCGAATGAAGCGCAGCCTCGCGATTCTCCTCCCGATCCTCGCCGTCGCTCTCTACGCATCGATCGCCCGGGTTCCCGAGGGGGAGCTGGCCGTGGCGCGGAAGGATGGCGCCGCTCAGGTGCTCGGCCCCGGATGGCACCTTCGCGTTCCGTTCGCGGCGCCGCTCACGAAGTATCCGTCCCGGCCATCCGCCGCCGCGGACTCGACGCTACTCACCTTCCGCGACGGAACATCGTACGCGGCCGGATTCGACATTGCGGGGCGGATCGACGCGGCCGGGGCGCTCGCGTTCGACGCGGCCGCCCGCGACGCGGGGACGCAGGCACTTTTCACGTCCGTCGGAACCGCCGCGCTCGCGGCCGCCGCGGCGAAGGCCCCGCCCGTCGACCTGGCGTCGGGAGCGCTTCAAACGGCCGCCTCGGCCCTGGCGGCGCGCGCGCTCGGGCCGCGCGGCGTCACCGAAGTATCCATCAAGATCAAGGCGCTGGCCGCCCCCGAGTGCCTGAAGCTCGCGCAGGCGCTCGCCGGAGATCACCTCGCCGGGCTCGTCCGCGACACGGCCTCCGCCCTCGCCGCCGCGCCGCGAGCCGGCTGGGAGGCCTACACGGCGATGGGCCTCGTCCTCGAATCCGAGAAGGACGTTCACGGCGCCGAGAAGGAGTATCTCGACGCCCTGACCCTCAGCCCGGGCGCCCTGCCCCCCATGGCGCAGCTCGTCGCGATCTACTCGGCCGTCGGCGAGTTCTCGAAGCTCGATCGGCTGCTGGAGGCCGGAATCCAGGCTCAGCCGTCGAGCATCCAGCACCTCGGGTGGTACGCGATGTCGCTGCTGAGGCAGAAGAGGCTCACCGAGTCGGAAAAGATGATCGTCCGGGCCCTCGCGATCGAGCCCGCGAACGTCCTGCTCCTGAACAATCTCGGCGGCGTGCAGATGCAGCAGGGACACACGGCGGAGGCGATCGCGACCTTCCGGAAGGCCGCCGCGGCAAAGCCCGGCGACCGGCAGAGCGCCTACAACCTGGGCGTCGCTCTCTGCGCCGACGGCAAGGACTCCGACGGTCTTCCGTTCCTCCTCGAGGCCGAGGGGGCGGGGGCGCCCGCCCCCGTGCTCCTCGACGCCATCGCGCGCGCCTACAGGAAGACCGGGGACACGCGGCGCGCACGGGAGTACGAGGGGCGAGCCTCCTCGGCGCGCAGGGCTCCCGCGCCTCACGCCTGAGCGCCGGCCGCCGTCGCGGGACGAGTGGCGCGGAAGCGCGCAACTATTGACAGAGGAATCACATTCGGATACACATAAGGGCCTTTTCCCCCGAGCCTATAGCGCCGCGCCCGGCTCCGACCTCTGGAGAACCCTCTGATGCTTCCGCGCTCCCGTGTCGTCATCGCGTGCTCCCTTCTACTCGCCGCATCGGCCCTCCACGTCCCCGCGGTCGCACAGGCCAAGCCCGCGGCGGACAAACCCGCGCAGCCGGCCGACCCGCAGCCGAAGAGCGACGCCCCGGCCTCACCGAGCGCGCCCGCGAAGCCCGGAGGCGAGAGCCTGTCCGATCGCCTCGAGGTCAGCCTCGGCCCTTCGTGGCTCTCCCTTCGCGGGAGCACGCGCGGGACGAGCTTCTACTTCGACAGCGTAAGCCAGCTCAAGCTGAAGCAGACGATCTTCGATCGCTTCAATCCGACCGGCGGGTCGGGGGTCACTTTCGACATCAAGTACCGAGTCCTCCCCCGCCTGACGGCGTACGCCGGCTACTCCGACACGAAGTCGCCCGGAAGCACGATGACCGACGATCGCCTGATCGGGAACTTCGGTGCGCCCGGTGATTTCCGCCTCGTGCAGTTCGCCACGTCCGCGGCGCCGGAGCTGAACCAGTTCACCATGGGCGGCGCGATCCGGGCCCTCCCCAGGAAAAAGCACGGCCCGTCGCGCGTCCACCTCGACGGCCTCGTCGAGTTCCAGAGCACGAGGGCGCACTACGATTTTCACTCGGGGATCGAGCGGTTCAGCCCCTGGGATCCGAACGTCCTGATCGACCCCGTCTTTCTCGCCAAGGCGAGCCGGCCCGCGAGCTACGACCTGAACTTTCTGAACCTCGGAGCGGGGTTCAGGATCGGCGGCGAGATCACGAAGAAGCTCACGTTCGAAGTCGGCGCCGTGCTGCACGTCTTCGGGCGCTACACGGGCAACGGGGATCTCACCGGCCACGGACTCCCCTTCGTCCACTCGGCACAGCACGTCAATCCGGCGTTTCGCGTCTATGGATGCGTCAACGACAACGATCCCAACACCCCCGGCTGCGGCCTGCTCGACGCCGATCTCCACACGAGCCAGCTCCGGGTCGAGCAGCACTCCGCGAAGTCCCGCGGGCTGGACACCGGGCTCAAGTTCGCGTACGCCTTCAACGACTTGCTGGGGATCGAGGGCGGATGGCGTCGCTCGCTCGTGCGCAGCGTCGGAGGGACCGAGACGAGGGTTTTCAACGGCCCGCAGACCTGCAACATCGGCAGCAACCGCTTGCTCCAGCTGCCGCCGGGGACGTTCGTCCCGGAGTGCGGCGATCTCGACAAGGCCGAGCTCATCGGCGACACGATCTCGCTGGTCGGGCGGCTCCGCTTCTTCTAGAGCGGCGGGGCCCGCGCCCCTCGGAGTCGATCGCGTTCTGTTAGACTGCGGCGCGCGCCGAGGGGACCCATGCCGAGCGTTCGCTTCCTCCAATTCTCCGATCTTCACCTCGACTCATCCCTCACGTCGGGACGTCTCGGGTTCTCTCCCGAGAAGGTCCGGATCCGCCAGCAGGAGATGCGCTCGGTCCTGGGGGCCGCGTGCCAGCTCGCGACCGAGCGCGGCGTCGATCTCGTCCTCGTCCCCGGGGATCTCTTCGACGACGAATCGGTCAGCCTCGACACCGTGAACTTCGTGATCGACCATTTCGGCCGGCTCGATCCGATCCCCGTCGTCATCGCGCCGGGGAACCACGACTTCTACTCGCTCGGGAGCCCGTACAACAGCGAGCTCCTCGCCGCGCGAAGACAGCGCCCCTGGCCAGGGAACGTCAAGATCTTCACGTCGGGAAGATGGGAGGTCTGGCACCCGCCCGGTCTCCCGCCGATCTCGATCACCGGGATGGCGCACGCCGCCGGCGCGCCCCTCTCGGATCGCCTCGTCGCCGCCGGAGTGCCCACCGACGCCGCGGCCCCCCTGAAGCTCCTGCTCTTCCACGGCTCGCGAGACAACACGGATCTTCCCTCCGGAAAGCTCCGCACCCTCCCCTTCTCCGACGCGGAGCTCGTCGGTCAGGGGTTCGCCTACGCGGCGATCGGCCACTACCACGAAGCCGCGAACATCCTGGAGCCCGGCGGGCGGATCGTGGGCGCCTACGCGGGCTGTCCCGCGGGGCGCGGCCTCGACGAGACGGGGCCCAAGAGCGTGCTCGTCGGCGAGATCTCCGTCGAGGACGCGACGACCCGCGTCTCCCTCGAGCGCGTGAGACTGGACCGCCGGACGATTCACGTCGTCGAGGTCCCGTGCACCGGGCTGACGCACCGCGAGGCGATGCTGACGCGGGCCGAGGAGCTGATCGCCCTGCGGAGCGCCGCCCCCGACGACATCCTCTTTCTGCGCCTCACCGGGCGGGTTTCCCCCGGGATCGACCTCAGGTTCCCCGACGCGTACCTCGGCGACCGGTTCTTCCACGTCGCCATCGACGCGTCGCGCCTGAGGCCGGCCTACGACCTGGATCGTTACCGTCGCGCGGATCTCCGGACGACGGAAGCGCGCTTCGCCCGCGAGATGCTGGCGCGCCTCGAGGCCTGCTCGGATCCGGCGGAGCGGCGCGTGATCGAGAACGCGCTCTTCTACGGGCTCGACGCGCTGATCCAGAAGGAGGTCGCCCCCCGCTATGAAGAGTGACCTCTCATGAGAATCCGGCGCCTCATGGTGCGCGACTTCGGAAGGCTCCGCGGCGAGTTCCACTTCGCGGCCGACCGCATCAACCTGATCCTCGAGCCGAACGAGAGCGGCAAGTCCACGCTCGCGCACGCGATCCTCGCGGCGCTCTACGGTTTTCCCGCGGGACAGCGGAGGTCGGAGGCCCGCCCCGTCCCCGACGTCGACGTGCACCGCCCCTGGTCGGGCGGCGAGTATCTCGTCGAGATGGACGTCGAGGCCGGCGGGCGCGTGTACACGGTGCGCCGTGATTTCGGGAAGAAGGAGGAAGTCGTCCGCGAGTGGCGCACCGGGAAGGACATCTCCGGGGAGTTCACGACCGCGAAGGACACCCTCGACTTCGGGGGGCGGCTGACCGGCCTCGACCGCGACGATTTCGCGCGGAGCGTCTTCGTGAGGCAGTCGGAGGCGCGGGAGATCCGCGACGCCGCCGGGGTGACCGCGGCGCTGCAGCGGATCGCGACGTCGCAGCAGGGGGACGTCGCGGCCTCGGAGGCGATCGAGATTCTGAGGGCGGCCACCCGCGCGTTCCGGGGCCGCAAGATTCGCCGCGGGAGAATCGAGGGAGAGCTTGCGGAGATCGACGAGGAGATCCGGACCCTCGCAGAGCGGCTGAAGGGGATGGAGGAGCGACGGCGCGCCGCCGAGGACCGGATCTCGGAGCTCGAGAACGTCTCCGGGATGGTGGGACGCGTGGACGTCGATCTCCAGCGCCTGGAGTACCTCGTGCTGGCCGCAGGCCGCCAGGAGGACGCGGCGCGCCACGAGGAGGAGGTCCAGGAGCGCCGCGATCTCGAGGAGCGCGAGAAGGAATTCCAGTCGCTCTCCCCGGCCGCGGACTTCCCCTCCCAGGGCCTCGCGCGGCTGATCGAGATCAAGGGCCGGCTCCAGGAGCTCGATCGGGAGGCGGCGCGGGTCCGCGCCGGCGCCGAGGAGGAGATCGACCGCCCTCTCGCGGGGCTCGAGGAGAGGGCGGCCAGCTCCGGCCGGCTCGCCGATCTGAAGCCGGCGGAGCTCTCCAGGTTCTCCTCGGCCGAGACGGATCTCGCGGGGGCGTGGAAGGCGCGGCGCGACGCCCGGCGGGCGCTCGCCGCCCACGATCGCGCCTCGCGCGCGGCGGGGCTCGACCCCTCGCGGTTGACGATGATGGCCGGCAGGTTCGCAGGAATGCGGGGGGACGACCGGCGGTTTCTCCTCGACTCGGGAGAGCGACTCGCCTCGCTGCGCTCGGCGGCCGCCGACGCGCAGCGCGAGATGGAGCGCCTCGACGCCGGCCTGGCGGAGGCGGCCGGGCGCGCGCGGCGAGGCGAGGCGGCGAGAAACGCACTCGCCGTGGCCGCCGCCGTCCTGGCGCTCGGCGCCGCGGGCCTCTTCCTGTCGCCGCTTCCCCACCTCTGGGCGTTCCTGAGCCTGGGCGCCGCCGCGGCGGCGCTCGCGACCCGGTTCGCGATGCTTCCGGCCGATGCCTCGCAGATCGTCGCGACGACGCTGGGCGCCGAGCGGGAGGCCTTCTCCCGCAGCCTCGAGGAGAGGAGGACGGCCGCCACCGAGATTGAATCGCGCGTGCGCGCGCTCGCCGGGGCCGCCGGCTACGCCTCGGAGGAGGAGTTTCTCCGGGACTATCGCGAGGCCGCGACGCACCAGGACAAGACGGCCGAGCGCGCCTCGCTGCAGCGCCGGCGCGACGAGGCCGCCGCGCTCCTCAAGCAGGCGGCGTCCATCATTCGTTCGGTCATGGACTCGGGCGGGCACGAGCCCCGGTTCGGCGCCGTCACCCCGCGGACCTCTCGGCGCTTTCGCTCCCTCGCGACCACGTGCCGCGAGACGCTTTCGCGAATCGACGAGATGCGCGAGCGGCGGCGGGCGAGCGAGCGCCAGATCGGGGACCTCGAGCGACAGCGCACGGCGCAGGCGAGGGACGTCGCGTCGATCGTCGCCTCCGCCCGGCTGGAGCCCGCGGCCGATCTCGACGAGGCCATCCGCCGTTTCGAGGAGGGAATCGCCCGCAAGGACCGTTACGACGCACTCAAGCGCGACGTCATCCCCGCGCTGGTCCGACGATCTCTCACGCATCGCGGCGACTCCCTGAAGCGCGCCGTCGAAATCGCCGACTCGGTCCTGCGCCGCCGCGTGGCCGAGGCGCCCGGCCTCGCCGAGCTCGTCCCCCGGAAGAGCCACAAGGAGTACGTCGAGGAGCGGAGCCGCCTGCAGGACGAATCTCGAAACCTCGCGGAGCGGCGGTCCCAGCTCTCCGCCGAGCTGAGCGAGGTCCTGCGCGAGTACCGCAAGGAGTACCCCGACGCCCTGCGCTGGCTCTCCGAGTGGACCGAGGTGCGGGAGCGCGCGGCGGCCTTCAAGGGCTCGGTGGATCTCGCCTGCTCCGTCCTCGAGGAGCTCTCGCGCGAGGCCTATGCCGAGTGGGCGGAGGTGCTCAACGAGCGGGCGTCCGAGACGCTCGCGCTGGTCTCCCACGGTTACGACGATCTGAGATTCGACAACGATCTGACGTTCACGGTCCGCGATCGGAGCGACCAATCGCGCCGGGGCGTGGACGACGTCAACCACCGTCTGAGCGCCGGGGCGCGCGACCAGATCTACTTCTCCGCGCGGCTCGCGATGGCCGAGTACCTCTCGTCGGGCCGCGTCAGGCTTCCGCTGATCCTAGACGACCCGTTCGCGACGTTCGACGACGAGCGGTTCGCGCGGGCGATGGAGGTCGTCATCGATCGGTTCGGCCGTCGCCACCAGGTGATCCTCCTGTCCTGCCACGAGTCGCGACACCGCGTCTGGCAGGAGCGCGAGCCCGAGCGATTCGCGGAGCGCGTCCGCGTGATGGCGCTCCAGTCGCCCGTGACCTGAGGGGGGGCGCGCCATGACCCCCGCCACGCCGATGCTCGAGCAGTACCACCGCGCGAAACGCGCGCACCCGGACGCGATCGTCATGTTCCGGCTCGGCGACTTCTACGAGATGTTCTACGAGGACGCGGAGGTGGCCTCGCGCCTCCTCGACATCGCCCTCACGGCCCGCGGGCGCGGGACCGAGCACGAGGCGCCGATGTGCGGGGTCCCCTACCACGCCGCCGACGGCTACGTCGCCCGGCTGGTCGGCGCGGGGCATCGCGTGGCCCTGTGCGATCAGGTCGAGGACGCCTCGCAGGCCCGGGGGCTCGTGCGGCGCGAGGTGGTCCGCGTCGTCAGCCCCGGCCTGGTCACCGACCCGGGCTCGCTCGACTCCCGGACGCCGTTGTTCCTCGCCTCGATCTGCCGGGCCGGCGATCGCGTCGGGTGCGCCTACGCCGACCTCTCGGCGGGCGACCTCCGCATCGCCGAGGCGCCCGCCGCGGACGCGGCCGAGGCGCTCGCGCTCCAGTTCGTCGCCTTCCGTCCGCGCGAGGTCCTCCTGCCCGAAGGAGAGGACGCGGCCGGTCTCCTCCCTCCCTCCGGAGGGGAGCCGCCGATCCCCGTGACGCGCGCCCCGGCCTGGATGTTCGGGGAGGACTCCGCGCTCCGCACTCTCACGACGACGCTCCGCACGGGGACGCTCGCCGGATTCGGCTGGCGCGACTCGGGGGCGGCCGTGAGGGCGGCGGGGGCGCTGCTGCTGCACCTCGGAGAAACGCAGAAGAGCCGGCTCGATCACTTCACGCGCCTCCGTCCCTTCCTTCCGTCGCAGCACCTGACGCTCGACGAGACCACGGTGAGGACTCTCGAGGTCGTCGCCTCCATGCGGGACGGCAAACGCGAGGGAACGCTTCTCTCCGTGCTCGACCGCACGGTGACCCCGATGGGCGCCCGGCTCCTCCGCTCGTGGCTCGTCGCCCCGTCGACCGACCTCGCCATCGTCGAGGATCGCCAGGGCGCGGTGGCCGAGCTCGTGGCGGCCCCTTCGAGCCGGGAACTCCTCCGCTCCGCCCTCCGCGGAGTGCGGGACGTCGAGCGCATCCTCGGGCGGCTCGCCATCGGGACGGCCCTCGCGCGCGATCTCGTCGCGCTGCGGGACTCGCTCGCCGCCCTTCCCGTCCTCGCCGGCGTGCGAGGAGAGCTCGTCGCGCCCGCGCTCCGGTGCGCGGCCGCGGACGAGGATCTGCTCGCGGACATCGAATCGCTCATCCGCGGCGCGATCGCGGACGAGCCGGCCGCCGCGCTCCACGAGGGGGGGATCGTCCGGGACGGCCACGACGCGACGCTCGACGATCTGCGCGCCATCAGCCGCGATGGCCGCGCCTACATCGCCGAGATCGAGACGCGAGAGCGAGCGCGGACGAAGATCGCGTCCCTCAAGGTGCGCTACAACAGGGTGTTCGGGTACTACATCGAGGTCAGCAGGGCCAACCTTCCCCTGGTGCCCGACGACTACGAGCGGAAGCAGACGCTGGTCGGCGCCGAAAGGTTCGTGACGCCCGAGCTGAAGTCTTACGAGGAGAAAGTCCTCACAGCGCAGGAGCGGATCGGCGCGATCGAGTACGAGATCTTCCTGAAGATCCGGGCGGAGGTGGCGCAGGCGGCCGGGCGAATCCGGGCCGCCACCGACGTCGTCGCGAGGCTCGACGCCCTCGCCTCGTTCGCCGAGGTGGCGGCGACGGATGGGTTCGTGAGGCCGCGGCTGGTTCTGGACGGCTCCCTGCGGATCCTCGACGGCCGCCATCCCGTCGTCGAGACGACGTCCCGCGAGAGGTTCGTCCCCAACGATGTGATCGCCGGGGAGCGCGGCGACCGCATCCTGATCATCACGGGCCCCAACATGGGGGGAAAGTCGACGTACCTGCGGCAGACGGCGCTGATCGTGCTCATGGCGCACGCGGGGAGCTTCGTGCCGGCGCGCGACGCGGAGATCCCGGTCGTGGATCGCATCTTCAGCCGTGTCGGCGCGTCGGACAGCCTGGCGACCGGTCAGTCGACATTCATGGTCGAGATGACCGAGACGGCGAACATCCTCAACAACGCGACGTCGCGGAGCCTCGTCCTGCTCGACGAGGTGGGGCGCGGGACGGCGACGTTCGACGGCCTGTCGCTCGCGTGGGCCATCGTGGAGCACCTGCACAACGCAGGGACGGCGCCTCCGATCACGCTCTTCGCGACGCACTACCACGAGCTGACGGATCTCGCCCTGACCCTGCCGGGCGTGCGGAACCTGACCGTCGGGGTCCGGGAGACCGGCGAGGCCATCATCTTCCTGAGGAAGATCACCGAAGGGACGTCGGACCGATCCTACGGCATCCACGTCGCCCGGCTGGCCGGGTTGCCTCGAAGCGTCATCGATCGCGCGCGAGAGATCCTGACGAACCTCGAGTCCGATGAGGTGGGACGAGACGGCATGCCGCGCCTGGCGCGCCACCGGGATCCGGCGGCGGCGCGAGGGCAGCTCGAGCTGTTCGGCACGGCGAGGGGCGAGGCGGCCGAGGCCGTTGCGGCGAGGCTGCGCGAGATCGATCCGAACGCGCTCTCTCCCATCGAGGCGCTCAGGCTCCTGTTCGAGCTGAAGGCGCGCGCGACGCGCTGACCTCGGAACGCGCCGGGACAAATTCAAAGGGGGCCGGAGCTGGCCCTCTCCGACCCCCTTTGCGGCCCCTTCATCCCAAGGGACCAACCCGGCTCACTCACCCCCTGCCACCGCCCGGCCACTATCGGGCGCGGTGAACAAACCGGGCAACCACTCGTCAGAAGTGTTTCTGATAGGCCTCCTGCGCCAGGGCCCTGAGGAACCACCACGGGTCGCGATCGGCATCGTCCGCGGCCGCCGCGCCCCGGGGGGCCACGAGGAAATCCCGTGGGGGCGCCGCCTGCTGCGGCGTCGCGTCGCGCTCAGCGTCCGCCGCGCTCGACGTCGCGGTCGGCGCGACCCGCACGACCCGGCCTTCCTGCGTCCTGAACCTGCCCACGAGCTTCAAATTGGACTCCGTTGAGGGCGGGTCTGGGGGCCCGCCCTCGAGACTCACCGGACGCGTGGAGGAGGTTGTGGTACGCGCCCGATCAACCGACCGCCGCGCCAACCTGCCGCCTGCGTCGGTCGTCCGGAAGAAGAGCAACCGGGGTGCCACAGACGGCCGCGCGGTCATGCCGGCGCGAGGAAGCCGACATCGCCATTGAATGGATAGGGTTATCGAAAAGCGCGTCACGCGGGCGTTCTCCGGGAGCCACCCGCAGGCTGCAAGACCGTATCTTCGCGGATAAGCGGGCGCTGAAAAAAAGAGAAGTCGCCCGGAGGGGCTCCCCATCGCACGCACCCTTGCCGCCGCGCCTCGTTCGTGGTATATACAGGTGGCTGCAAGTCATAGGTATTTCAATTACTTGCACGGAGCATCGGGTTGGACGCCACCCCACATCTCAAGCTGTTGCTCCCGGGCGGACGCCACCGCGTCACGCCGATCACCTCCGAGCCGTTCACCATCGGCCGCCGGCGCGACAACCACCTCGTTCTCTCCGACCGCGACATCTCGCGCGTCCAGGCGATCGTGTCGAAGGAGGGGGACGCCTACGTCATCGAGGATCAGCAGAGCCTGTTCGGGACCGCCGTGAACGGGGAGCCGATCGTCCGCCGGGCCCTCAAGAACCGCGACGTCGTCTCGTTCGGGCGCGAGCGCACGATCGAGATGGTCTTCCTGCACGAGGATCCGATGAGCCAGATCCTCGATCGCGTGGACCAGACTCCCGCCCGCGAGACCAGCCGCGAGGAGCTCCGCAACCTGCGCATCCTGCTCGAGATCAGCAAGGGGATGAATTCATTCACGTCCCTCACCGACCTGCTCGAGCTGGCGCTCGACGCGGTCGTCGATCTGACCTCCGCCGAGCGGGGATTCCTGATGCTCCGGGATCCGGAAGGGAAGCTCCAGATGCACGCGGCGCGCAACATGGCGGGCGAGCGCATCCGGCCGGAGAACCTCCGCATCAGCATGAGCATCGTCTCCGACGTCATGAGCGGCGGCCGCCCGATCTTTCTCGCGGACGCGCTCCAGAGCTCAGACCTGAGGGAGCGCACGAGCATCGCCGAGTTGAAGCTGCGCTCGATCGCCTGCCTGCCGATCCGGATTCCCGCGGCCCACATGCTGACGCGCCCTCCACGGCGGGTCTCGCGACCCGACGACCGGTCGGCGCGATCGGCCGTGTCGCAGGACGTCATCGGCGTCATCTACACGGACTCGTCGCAGGCGACCCGGCCGCTGGGCGAGGTCACCCGCGAGCTGGTCGAATCGATCGCCATCCACTCGGCCATCTCCATCGAGAATTTCCTCCTGCGCCAGGAGGAGCTGGAGCACCGGCTGATCGAGAGGGAGATGGAGAAGCTGCGGGAGATCGATCGCCTCAAGAGCGACTTCGTCTCGCACGTCTCGCACGAGCTGCGCACGCCGCTGACCGCGATCAAGGGCTCGCTCGACAACATGCTCGACGGGCTCACCGGGGAGCTGGCCGAGAAACAGGTCCGGTACCTCCACCGGATGAAGAGCAACACCGATCACCTCGTGCGCCTCATCAACGACCTGCTCGACCTCTCGCGCATCGAGGCCGGCCAGATTGCGCTCAACGCGCGCCCGCTCCCCCTCGCCTCGCTCATCCACGAAATCTGCGAGTCGCTCCGGCCGCTGGCGGCCGCCAAGCAAATCACGCTCGCCGCAGAGAGCGCGGAGCTGACGGTGATCGCCGACCAGGTCAGGCTCACGCAGGTGCTGTTGAACCTCACGGGGAACGCCCTGAAGTTCACGCCGAGCGGCGGCAACGTCTCGATCCGCGCCGAGGCGGCCGGCGACCAGGTTCGCATCGCGGTCCGCGACAACGGCGTGGGGCTCGATCCACGGGAGCAGGCCCGGATCTTCGAGCGCTTCTACCAGATCAAGGCGACCGACGGCGGGCCGACCGTCGGCACCGGGCTGGGCCTCTCGATCACGAAGAGCCTCGTCGAGCTCCACGGCGGCGGCATCGCCGTGGAGAGCGCCCTCGGCATGGGGAGCACGTTCACGGTGTCCCTTCCGATCGCCGGACCTCCCCCGCCGCCCCCGCGGCCGGTGGAGGAACCTCCATCGCCCCCGTCGGGCGCACCCGCGGCGTCCGCGTGGGGCTCTCACCGCTCCACGCAGGGTTGACGCGTGCGCCAGGGACGCATTCTGATCGCCGACGACGACCCCGACATCCTCGAGGTCCTCGGAGATCGCCTCGTCGCGCAGGGATACCACGTGACGACCGCGCGCGACGGGCTCGAGGCGCTCAAGTCGATCGAGCGCGAGACTCCGGACGTCGTCCTGCTCGATCTCCAGATGCCGAAGCTCGGCGGTCTCGAGGTGCTGAGGCGGGTCGGCGAGGACGGCCGGGACGTCACGACCGTCGTGATCACGGCCGTCGGCACGATCGATCGCGCCGTCGAGGCGATGAAGAGCGGCGCCTACGATTTCATCACGAAGCCGTTCAACCCCGAGCAGATCACCCTGACCGTCGCGAAGGCGCTCGAGCGCGCGGGTCTGCGCAAGACGAACCGATTCCTCCGGGCGCAGGAGGAGGAGCGTCACGTCGATCTGATCGGATCGGCCGCCTCCATGCTGGCGATCGTCGGCACGGCGCGCCGGGCCGCCGCCTCGAGGTCGACGGTCCTCGTGCTGGGCGAATCGGGAACCGGCAAGGAGGTGCTCGCGCGCTGCCTGCACGGCTGGAGCGATCGCTCCGCGGCGCCGTTCGTCGCCGTCAACTGCGTCGCGCTGACCGAGGAGCTGCTCGAGTCGGAGCTGTTCGGCCACGAGAAGGGGTCGTTCACGGGCGCGGTGAACCAGAAGGCGGGAAAGTTCGAGATCGCCGACGGAGGCACGCTCTTCCTCGACGAGATCGCCGAGATCAAGCCGGAGCTCCAGGCGAAGCTGCTCCGCGTCCTGCAGGAGCACAGGTTCGAGCGCGTGGGAGGGAACGCCGCGATCGACGTCGACATCCGGATCGTCGCAGCCACGAACCGCGATCTCGAGGAAGAGATCCGGAACGGGACGTTCCGTGAGGATCTCTACTACCGTCTCAACGTCATCACTCTCCGCATGCCCCCCCTGCGCGAGCGCATGGACGACATCCCGTCGCTCGCCGAGCACTTCCTGGCGAAGTACCGGCGCGAGACGAAGCGGGACGTGAAGCGGATCTCGAGGCCCGCGCTCTCGGTGCTGATGCGCTACGAATGGCCGGGCAACGTGCGCGAGCTCGAGAACACCATCGAGCGGGCGGTCGTCCTCGGCGTGGACGAGGAAATCGTGCCGGACGACCTGCCCCTGTACCTTCTGGAGACGACCGCACCCCCCGGCCCGAGCGACGTCGACGGAAGATTCCACGGCGACGTGCGCCGCTACAAGGCGCAGCTCATCCGCGACGCGATCCGGCAGGCGGGTGGCCACCACCGCAAGGCCGCGGGGCTTCTCGGGCTGAACCCGACCTATCTTTCGCGACTGATCCGCAATCTCGGCGTCAAGGACTGACGAAGGACGCCGCTCCCGCTCAGCCCGCCGTGGCCGCTCGCGTGCGGTTGCGTCCCGACGACTTGGCCTCGTAGAGCGCGCGGTCGACCTTTCGCACGAGCCCTTCCGGGGTGGCCGCGTGAAGGGGGAACTCGGCGACGCCGAGGCTGATCGTGACGGGGATCCTCTCGCGCGAGAAGAGGCCTCCCTCCACGCGCCGCCGGATGTTCTCGGCAACGACCTCGGCGCCGTACAGGCGCGTCTCGGGGAGCACGATCATGAACTCCTCGCCGCCGTAGCGCGCGCACTGGTCGTACTTCCTCACCGCCTCCCTGAGGATCGCCGCCACCTCGACGAGGACCTCGTCGCCGACGGGGTGGCCGTGGCTGTCGTTGACCTTCTTGAAGTGGTCGACGTCGGCCATGATCAGCGAGAGAGGGATTCCGTGCCGGCGGGCGAACTCGAACTCCTCGGAGAGCCTCGTCTCGAACTGTCTTCGCGACTCGAGGCGCGTGAGCGCGTCCGTCGAAGCCTGCTGGAGGAGCGCATTGTTCGCCACCGCCGCGGCGACGTGGTCGGCGAACACGCCGAGCGTCATCAGATCCTCCTCGCTGAAGGGGCCCCGCTGCAAGGGCCCCTCGAGGTACAGGACCCCGAGCGTCCTGACGAACGCCGAGGCGTGGAGCGAGCGCCGCCGCTCGTCGAAGACGCGCCGATCGCGCAGAACCTGCTTGACGGGCGCGATCACGCGCTCCCCGTCGCAGAAGGGCGTTCCCTCCGTGAAGACCCAGCGCACCATGCGGCTCTCCGCGGGGCGCAGCTCCGAGTCCACGAGCCCCTCGCGCATCCTGTACGGGATCGCCACGCCGAGGCGCCCGGCCGTGTCGCCGAGGATGAGCGCGCCGGCCGCCGCCGAGAGCGCCTCGCTGGCCGTCCGGACGATGATCGCGAGGATCTCCTCGAGATCGTTCGGCGAGTTCACGGCCCGCGTGACCCGATCGAACAGCTCGACGCGCCGTCGCTGCGCCATGTGCGACTCGTAGAGCTGGCGGCTCCGCAGCGATTGCGCGAGGTGGGCGGCGCACGCCTCGACGAGGGCGAGATCCCCTGGATCGAAGGGTGGGTCGGCCGCGTTCCGCTCCAGGAGCATCGCGCCGACCGTCGACTCCTCGCACACGAGCACCGCGGTCAGAGCGTGGCCGTCCTCGGAGCGGCTCCCCTCGCCCCCCGCCGCCGCGTCGAGCATCCGGCGCTCCGCGGCCCCGTCGAGGCCGAGGTCCCGGACGTCCTCGCCCACCTCGATCCCGAAGCGGTGGCGAACCTCCCCCTCGTCGTCGAAGAGCGTCAGGTAGCCGCGGCGCGCGGCGGTGAACTCGGCGAGCATCGAGATCGCGAGGTTGGCGAGACGGTCGGCGTCGATGAGGGTGTTGAAGCTCATCGTCGAGCCGAGCCGGTAGAGCGCGCGGTATTTCTCGTGGTCGACGGCGCCTTTGGCCATGACGCCCCTCAGCGGCCGCCGACGAGGCGCGCGAACCGCGGATCGCTCCGGACGCGGGCGAGCGCGGGATCGTCGCGGATGTACGCAGGGGTGATGACCGCGTTGAGGCTCAGCGCGGGGCTCTTGAGCGCCCTCTCGAGAAAGCGGAATGCGTCGTCGTCGCTCCCCACGAGCGCATGGACGCAGGCCACGGCGTAATCCGCCAGGGGGAACGGCCGGGCGGCCGAGAGCTGGGACGCCCGGCTCGCCTCCGTCAGCGCCGCTCCCCGCGATCCGATCTGGGCCAGCGCCATGGCGCGCATGCCGGCGAGAAGGGGGTCGTCCGGCGACATCGCGGCCGCCGTGTCGAGATGCTGGAGCGCCTCCCGGGCGTGTCCCGTCCGTAACATCCCCCATGCGAGGAGCGCGCGGGCCAGCGGGAGGTCGGCGACCTCGAGCAGATCGCGCATGCCGGCGACCGCCTCCTCCGGGTGGCCGTTCAGGATCGCGACGTGCGCGAGGTTCAGCCGCGCCGGGACGAGCGTCGGATCCAGCCGCAGCGCGGCAAGGTCTTCGACGCGCGCCGCGTCGTAGTTCCCCTGGAGCTTGTAGAGGACGGAGAGCCAGTGGTGCGCGCGCGCCGAGCCGGGATCCAGGGACAGGGCGTGCAGAACCCGGCTCGTGCCCCCCTCCATGTCCCCCTCCAGCGCCGCCACGACGCCCCGCGACAGATGCGCCTCGGCCAGCGTCGGATCGAGCGTGATCGCCTGCCGGCTCGCCTCGTCCGCGCGGTCCCGCGCGCCGTCGCCGACGTCCCAGCCGTACATGAGCCCGACGGCATAGGCGTCCGCCAGGCCCGAGAAGGCCTCGGCGTAGTTCGGGTCGAGGGTTCTGGCGTGCTCGAACTGCGCGATCGCGCCGCGGGTCTCCTGCGGCCTGCGCTGCCTCAGGAGCTCGCGCCCCCGGAGGTAGGCGTCGTAGGCCTCGAGGTTCGTCGTCGGCACGCGGGCGATCCTCTCGGCTTCCGTGCGCGTGAGCTCGATCTCGAGGGCCTGCGCGATCTGGTGCGAGACCTCGTCCTGGAGCCCGAAGACGTCGCTCATCCCGCGCGTGTACTTGTCGGCCCAGAGCACGCGCCCCTCGGGCACCGAGCGAAGCCTCGCCGAGACCCTGACCGTGGCGGCATCGCGGCGCACCGTCCCCTCGAGCAGCGTCTCGACGCTGAGCTTCCGCGCGAGCCCGAGGGTGTCGGTGGCGGCGGTCGGCTCGGGGCCTCCGGGGGGCATCACCACCTTGAGGTTCGCGATCCGGGACAGGTCGACGATGATCCCCTCGGTCACGCCGTCGCTGAAGTACCGGCTCTCCGCGTCGGCGGAGGCGTTTTCGAACGGAAGGACCGCCACCGATCGCTCGCGCCGCTCCGCGGCCCGCGGTGTCCCGGTCGCCCCCCGGTCGATGACCAGGGCCGCGGCCACCGCCGCCGCGAGCGCGACGGAACCCCACAGGGCTCCACGCAGCCGGGACATCCGCGGGCGCGGCTTGAACGACGCGAAGCCGGCCTGCGTGCGCCGCGGCTTCGGGGAGACCCCGGCCTCCACGTCGCGACGCAGATTGCGCAGGTCGACGAGGATCTCCTCCATGCTCTGGTACCGGTTCTCGGTGCGCTTCTCCATCGCCTTCGAGACGATGCTCACGAACTCGCCTGGCAGATCTTCGCGGATCTCGGCCATCGGCGGCGCCGCGCCGTGGAGAATCTGGTCGATGATCGCCACCTCGCTCGTCCCCGAGAACGGGAGCCGCGCCGTGGCCATTTCGTAGAGAACCGCGCCGAACGAGAAGATGTCGCTGCGGTGATCCACCGTCTCGCCGAGGGCGAGCTCGGGAGACATGTAGAGGACCGTGCCGATGAGCTGACCGTAGCGCGTGAGGTTGGGCGCGCGCGTCGACGCGTCGTCCGGGGCGCTCGCCTCGAGCGGTCCCAGGAGCTTGGCCAGGCCGAAGTCGAAGACTTTCACGAACCCCTCGTGGGCCACGAGGATGTTCGAGGGCTTCACGTCACGATGGACGATGCCGTGGGCGTGGGCCGCCGCGAGAGCCTCCGCGACCTCCACGCCGATGCGCAGGATCTCGTCCAGGGCTATGGGGCCGGCCTCGATCAGGGCGGAGACGGTCCTCCCCGCGACGAACTCCATCGCGATGAAGAGGTGCCCCTGCGACTCGTCGACGTCGTAGACGTGGACGATGCCGGGGTGGCTGAGCGTGGAGGCGGCCCGGGCCTCGCGGATGAAGCGCTCGCGCCGCTCGGGGCTCCCGAGCGCGCGATCGGGCAGGATCTTGATCGCGACGGACCTCGGAAGGCGCTGGTCCTCGGCCCGGTACACCTCTCCCATGCCGCCTTCGCCGATCTTCTCGACGATCCTGTAGTGAGAGAGGACTGTGCCGATCATCACGCCGCTTCCGCCGGTGAGTCGATCGTCGGGCGCGCGCGCCGGCGATCACCCGCGCGCCCGAGCTCGCTCGGTATCGGTCCGGCGAGGTCCCGTGCGGCCTCGGCCCGGGAGGCGTCAGAAGGAAGCGATCGCCTCCTGCTCCGTGGAGAACGTGTCGAAGTACTCGTCGAGCTTGGTGAGGGCCAGGAGGTCCTGGACGCGCCCTGCCGGATTGACGAGCTTCATCTTCCCCTTCCGCTCGAGGACCCGCTTGTAGCAGGCCACGAGCTCACCGATCCCCGCGCTGTCCATGTAGCTCACGCTGGCGAGATTGAGGATGATGGAGCCGGGTCCCTCTTTCAACGCCTGATCCACCGCCTCGCGCAGGATGAGATCGCCCTTGCCGATCGTGATCTTGCCATTGAGGTCGATGACCTTGACGCCCTTGACCTCCCGGGTGTTGATCTTGAGCATGAAACCTCCTCGACTTGAACGTGGGATCCCGCATCGCGATGGATCCGGACGATTGTATCACTCACTCGAACGCGCCGACGCGGCGGAAGGCCGCTACTCCCCGCCCTCCCCTTCCGCACCGGCGCGCTTCGCCGGCACGCGCTTCATCAGCGAGACGACCATCCCCTCGCCGGGGACGTGACGGAATTCGACGCGGTCCATGAAACTGCGCATCAGGAAAAGCCCCCTCCCGTTCGTCTTCTCGAGGTTTCTCGCCGCGCGAGGGTCCTCGGGGCGGGCCGCGTCGAAGCCGTTCCCCTGATCGCGGATCGTGACCTCCAGCTCGCCCGGCCGCATCTGGAAGATCACCGAGACGGTCTTGCTCGAGTCGAGGCGGTTTCCGTGCTTGATCGCGTTGACCGTCGCCTCGTGAAGGGCGAGGCTGAGGTTCATGGTCGTGTCCTCGTCGAAATCGAGGAGACGACACACCTCGTCGTTCGCGGCATGGACGAGGTTGACGAACTCCACGCGGCTCGCCATCGTGATCTCGATGCTGGGGTGGTCTCTCATACCCGGACGTCGGAGCCGCGGCCCACACCCGTCCTCTCGCGGGTTGGAGTCCTGTTCGAATCGTGAGTGCGCGGCATGCTAGCCCGGCCCGGAAGAACGTGTCAATCAGGGGTTTGGGGCCCCGACGGCGTTTGACGGCCCTCGCGGCCGTGGCCTAGCATGACGTCTCGGACGACAGCCGGTTCTGGAGCGCCCTTCTTGCCAGCGATCACCATCACCGCCGCCGACGGGCGGACGTTCAAGCGACCCGTCGACAAGGACGTCCTGACGGTCGGCCGCTCATCCAAGAACGACGTCAACCTGTCGTTCGACCTCTCCCTCTCCAGGTTCCACGCGGAGATCCTGAGGCGCGACAGCCGCTTCTTCGTCCGTGACGTCGGGAGCCGCAACGGCACCAGCCTCAACGGCGTCGCCGTCGTCGAGCCCGCGCCGCTCAAGAACGGCGACCGGATCACGCTCGGCGAGACCACGATCCTCTTCGGCGACGAAGGACCGCCGTCGGTCGTTCTGGACGACACGCCGGTCAGCCGGGACACGAGCACGTTCACGATCCCGCTCGACGACATCATCACGCACTCCGCGGTTGAAGGGGTCGGAGAGAGAGCCTCCGGGTCGAGGCTGCGGGATCTCGGCTCCACCATCGCCCCCGACATCCGGGGGAGCGAGGGGCGGACCCTCACGATCCTGACGCGGGCAGGGATGGAGCTCATCAATCACCGGCCGTACGAGGAGGTCCTCGAGGTCATCATGGACCTGGTCTTCGAGGCGATCCCCGCCGAGCGGGGATTCCTGATGCTCCTCGAAGGGGACAGCACGGAGATGGTCTCGAAAGCCGTCCGCGATCTCCGGAAGTCGAGCGGGGGATCCATCTCCCTGTCGCGCAGCATCGCCAACATGGTCATCCAGAACCGGCAGGCGATCCTCACGACCGACGCGCAGAGCGACGAGAGGTTCAAGATGCGCGAGAGCGTGGTCCTCCAGGGGATCCGCTCCGCGATGTGCGTCCCCCTCTACGACAACAAGTCCGTCATCGGCCTCGTCTACGTCGACACGCTCAACACGGCCCGCTCTTTCAGGCCGGAGGACCTCAAGCTCCTGACCCTTCTCGCCAACATCGCCGCCATGAAGATCCAGAACACCCGGCTCGAGAAGCAGGCGATCGAGCAGCAGCGCATGGAGAAGGAGCTCGAGCAGGCGTCGGACATCCAGAAGCGGCTCCTCCCCGGAGGGCCGCCGACCGTCGAGGGGTACGACATCAGCGGGCGCGCGGACGCGTGCCGATCCGTCGGCGGCGACTACTTCGACTTCGTGGCGCGAAGCGACGGGCGGACGGGCATCGTGATCGGCGACGTCTCGGGCAAGGGAATGGCCGCGGCGCTGATGATGGCCTCGGTCCAGGCCGTCTTCCGCACCCTCTACGACATCGTGGACAGCCCGGCGAGCCTCCTGACCTCCCTCAACCGTCATCTCATCCGGAACGCCAGCCCGAACAAGTTCGTGTCGTTCTTCTACGGCGAGCTCGATCGCGAGACGGGGGTGATGCGCTACGTCAACGCCGGCCACAACCCCCCCTACGTCGTGCGGGCGAGCGGGCAGGTCGACAGCCTCAAGGCCACCGGCGTCGTGCTCGGGATCTTCGAGAACGCGAAGTTCGAGGAGCGGGAGGTCACGCTGCAGCCCGGCGATCTCCTCGCGATGTTCTCCGACGGCGTCCCCGAGGCGCAGAACACCGACGGCGAGATGTACGGCGAGGAGCGGCTCATCGCCGTGCTCACGAAGAACCGCGACCAGCGCTCGGCGGGCGTCGAGACCTCCATCTTCGAGGAGCTCCTCGCGTTCGCGGGCGAGGCGCCGCAGTACGACGACTCCACGCTCGTCATCGTCAAGCGCCTCTCCTGAGGCGCCCCTCCCTCCTCTGAAAAAACATGCCATCCCCGGGAACCTCCCTCTCCCCGACCCGTTACACGGGCGCTCGCGGCGAGGCTGGCAGCACGGCGCCGCACCCGACAACGCGGATCCCGGCCCGGAACGAAGGGCTCGGCAGCAGGCCTGGAGGAACCGATGAAATCACGGACGTACGCACTGGCAGCCGCGGACGCGGCCATCCTCGTTCTCACCCCCGTCGCGGCGGCCGCCGCTCCGGCCGATGAACCTCTCATCATGCTGAGGGTCGACGTGAGCGGGAAGGGCTCGGACACGCCGCGCGTGAAGGTCTCGCTTCCCCTTTCGCTGATCGACGTCGTGATCGACTCGGTCGACCTCAACAGCATCGCGAAGGACGTGAAGTCGAAGCACGAGATCGACATCCGCAAGCTCTGGCGGGAGATCCGGAACGCGAAGGTCGACGAGTTCGTCACCGTCGAGAAGGACAACAACAAGATCAAGGTCTACAAGGAAGGCGAGACCTTCCGCGTCAGCGTGCAGGAGCCGGACTACGACTCGCCGAACGTCGAGATCCGTATCCCCTTCGCGGTCATGGATTACCTGACGGACGAGCACGAGGGCGGATTGAAGCTCTCCGACATGGTCGCGGGATTGAAGTCGACGCTCCCCCTCACGATCGTCGAGGCGCACCACGATGGGCAGAACGTCAAGGTCTGGATCGAGGAGAAGTGAGCTCCGATCCGGCGAGATAGGGATACATCTCCACCAGGCGCGCCAGCCTCGGATCCGAAGGATCGAGGCGGCGCGCCTTCGCGTAGAGGGCGGCCGCCTCATCCCTCTCGCCTCTCCCCGCGTGAATCGCAGCCAGCGCGCCGAGCGCCTCGGCGTCGTCCCCACCCAGACGGAGAGCGGCCTCGAGCTCGGCGAGCGCCTCGTCGAATCGCGACGCGCCGATCAGCAGCAATCCCAGATTCTTGTGCGGGTAGGCGAGCGACGGGCCGGCGGTGATCGCCCGGCGCAACGCGGACTCCGCCTCGCGCTCCTTCCCCATCGATCGGTAAACGCGGGCGAGATTGTTCAGTAGGATCGCGTCCTCCCCCGACTCGCGCAGCGCCGCCTCGTACTCCGACCGGGCCTCCGGGAGATCGCCGCGGGCGCGCCAGGCCTGCGCGAGCATCCAGTGGTCCCGTGAGAGATCGGGGTGGAGCAGCGGAATCTGCGCCACCCCTCCCATCACGACCGCCGGCAGGAGCGAAAGCCCGGCGCGGAATCCCCCTGGAAGCCCGCGGACAAAGGCTGCGCGCGCGAGATGCGCGGCGCCGCACCCGGCGGCGATTAGGAGGGGCGGCACCATCGCCGCGCGGTACCGATCGGCGACGAAGAACGGCAGCACGCTGATCATCGCGCCGGCGGCGAGCGCGGCCAGCAACGAGAGCGCGCGGCGGTTTCGCCCTCGCGCGAGCCCGAGGGCGAATCCCGCGACGGACAGAGGGGCGAGGACGCCGAACCCCACGAACATCAGCCGGAGCGAAGGGGCGACCTCCCGCAAGAAGACGAAATCCAGGTGGTTCGGCGCCTCCGCCGCGTTCCAGAGAAGCGCGGCCTTCCGGGCGGTGATCCGGAGAAACGCCGCCGGCTCGGCGCGGACGAAGTCGAGCGCGCGTCCGGCCCAGAACCCGGACGCCTCCGCGCCGTCGAGCGGACGCCCCGCGAGGCGCGATGCCATCCGCACGGAGGACTCCTCGAGATCGGTGTGGGTCGCCGTGAACTGGGGGTCCTCGGCCGCCCAGGGCTCCTCGAAGGTTCCAGACGCCCGCGGGTTGTTGCCGATGCAGAGGTTGATCCCGCCCGACGTGTTGAGCGCGGCGCGGCCGCCCGACGCCCCCAGCTGGATCATCACGACGGGAGCGAACGCGAGCATCGCCCCGGCGACGACCGCGAGCGCGGGGGCCCATGCGAGGCCGCGGGCGCGCTCCCCCTCGCTCGGAGCGCGCGCGGCCCAGAGAGCGACGATCGGCACCAGGAGCATGAGATTCGGCCGCTCGGCCGCCGCGAGGCCGAACGCGGCTCCCGACGGAACGAGGTACCTCACGAGGCTCCGGGGCCTCGACTCCCACCGAAGACACCAGGCGATGCCCAGCGCCATGGCGAGGAGCCCCCAGACCACACCCAGAACGTCCGACTCGAAGAAGGCGAACGGCCCGTACATCGCCGCGAGACCTCCCGCGGCGAGTCCCGCGGCCCGGCCGCCGATCCGGCGGGCCGCGCGCGCGAGGAGGTAGACGAGGAGAGTCCCGGCGAGCGCCTGCGCGAGGCCGACGAGGTCGAGGCTCCCGCCCGGCAGCGCGAGGATCGCCGCGAGCCCGTACGGGTAGAGGGCGCTCCCGTAGAAGAGCGGCCGGTCGGGAAGAATCTTCCCGGACCGGATCTCCGCCGCGCGGGCGAGGTACAGCGCACTGTCCCCCACCGGGTGATCGAAGAACGGGAGCGAGGCGACCTGGCTCAGATAGACGATGCGGAGGAGCAAGCCTGCGAGCAGGATGACGAGCAGCGGCGCGCGGCGCATGGGGGCGCGAGTGTACCGCACCGCCCGCTCCCTTGACTCAATCCGATCCGGTGGCTCAACATGGCGCGCGTCGAGTCCTCCGTGATCGTCGCGACGTCCCTTCTCTTGGAGCCTCCGAAGATGGCCAGCCCAGCGACCGGACAGGGATCGCCCGCTCAGCCCACCTTCAAGTCGTACATCCCGTCCTCCTCGGCTCCGCCCGAGTTCACACCACGCGCCGTCCTCCTCGGCATCTTCTTCGGCCTGTTCTTCGGCGCGGTCACGGTGTATCTCGCGCTGAAGGTCGGGCTGACGGTCAGCGCGTCCATCCCCATCGCGGTCCTCTCGATCGTGATCTTCAAGGTGATGGGAGGGGCGTCGATCCTCGAGAACAACATCGTCCAGACGACCGGGAGCGCGGGCGAGTCGATCGCCGCGGGCGTGGTCTTCACGCTCCCCGCTCTCGTCTTCCTCGGCTTCGACCCGAGCTACTGGCGCGTGGTCGGCGTGGCGCTGGCGGGAGGCTGGCTCGGCGTCCTCTTCATGATCCCGTTGCGGCGCTACCTGATCGTCCGCGAGCACGGGAACCTGAAATACCCCGAGGGGACGGCCTGCGCCGAGGTCCTCATCGCTGGTGAGCGCGGCGGCTCGCTCGGGATGAAGGTCATCAACGGGCTCGGGCTGGGGTTCGTCTACGCCTTCGTCATCAAGGCGTTCGGCGCGTGCAACCCGGCGCCGGAGTTCGAGTTCCCGAAGAAGACCTACGACGGCGGATCCGTGTCCGCCGACATCTCGCCGGAGCTTCTCGGCGTCGGGTACATCATCGGCTACCGGATCTCCGCGATCATGGTCGCCGGCGGCGTCCTCTCCTACCTCGTCTTCATCCCGCTCATCAAGTTCCTCGCGGCGCACATGCCTCCCGGGACCACGATCTTCCCGGGGACGACCCCCATCGCCGACATGGCCCCGGACGCCGTCCGGGGAGCCTACGTCCGCTACATCGGCGCCGGGTGCGTGGCCACGGGGGGTGTCCTCAACGTCATCCGCGCCATGCCCGTGATCATCGACTCGTTCAAGTCCAGCATCGCGGAGCTGCGCGCCGGCAACGACGGCGCCGCGGGCGCAACGAAGGAGCGCACCGATCGAGATCTGCCGATCACGATCGTCGGCGGCGGCTCGATCGCCGTCGTGGCGTTCCTCTGGGTGATTCTCCAGTTTTTCATCAACACCGGCCACGCGGGGGCGAATCTCGCCGCGGCGGTGCTGATGGTGATCTTCGGGTTCCTGTTCGTGACCGTCTCCTCCCGGCTCGTCGGCGAGATCGGGTCGTCCTCGAACCCGATCTCCGGAATGACCATCGCCACGCTGATGGCGACGTGCCTCATCTTCCTCGCCGTGGGATGGACCGGGGGCGCCTTCGCCGCCGTCGCTCTCTCGATCGGCGCCGTCGTGTGCATCGCGTCGGCCAACGCCGGGGCCACGTCGCAGGATCTGAAGACGGGGTTCCTGCTGGGGGCGACGCCCTCCTCGCAGCAGATCGGCCTCATGCTCGGCGTGACGTTCTCCACGCTCATCATCGGCCTCACGATGTCCTTCATGGACGCCGCGTACACCCGGACGAGCACGGCGGAGTCGAAGAAGATCTCCTACACGTTCGCCGAGGCCGATCTGGCGGGGACGACTCCGATGCCCGACGCCGACGTCGCGAAGCTGCGCTTCGGCGCGGACGCGGACAAGCAGGCGGCGCAGGCGTTCGTCGCCGGCGGCCAGAAGCTGATCTGGAAGAGCGTGATCGGATCCGGGGCGCTCCCCGACGGCGCGTACCTCGTGGGGAGCACGGATCGCGCGGTCCACTTCGTCGTCGAGCGCGGGATCGGCAGCGCCGCGCTGCCGGCGCCGCAGGGCCAGCTCATGGCGACGGTCATCAACGGCATCCTGAACCAGAAGCTTCCGTGGAATCTGATCCTGATCGGCGTCTTCTCGGCGCTGACCCTGGAGCTGTGCGGGGTCAAGTCACTTCCCTTCGCGGTCGGCGTCTATCTGCCCCTCTCGACCACCAGCCCCATCTTCGTCGGCGGGCTCGTGAAGAAGTTCGTCGACTGGAGCCACGGCATCCGCGGGCGGGACGAGGACGAGGGGGAGGCGAGCAGCGGCGTTCTCTTCAGCTCGGGGCTCATCGCCGGCGGCGCCATCGCCGGGCTGGCGGTCGCGGTGATCGCGATGCTGGATCTCCAGACGAAGCTCGATTTCGGCCTGGGCCTGTGGGGCGAGCACGGTCGCGAGTCCGGATTCGGCGTCGCCGTCGCGCTTCTCGTCTTCGCGGGGCTCTCGGCGGTCCTCTTCAAGGTTGGGAGGAAGCGCGAGGTCTGACGGACGACGCGGCCTTCAGTTCCCCGCCGCAACGACTCCCTGCTTGACGATCCTCGCGAGCTCGGCCTCGAGGGAGCCCGAGGCCGGCTCCCCCCGGACGCGGCCCAACTCCTTGCCGTCCTGCGTGAGGATGAACGTCGGCAGCCCCTTCACATCGCGCGCCGTCGACGGAGCATACGACCCGAACTCCCGTGGGACCCCATAGAACGAAACCGCAAGATGGGTGTTCGCGGCCTCCTGGATCGTCTTGAGGAATCGGGGGACGACGGCGCGGCAGTGCGGGCACCACGAGCCGAACCAGACCTCGATCTCCACCTTCTTCCGAACGTTCTTCAGGGCGGCGACGGCGCCGGGCTCCGGCAGGTACTCGTCCCTCCCCTTCCGGTAGGCCGGCAGGAGCTTCAGCATCTCGTCGGCGGAGGTCGGCCCGATGATCGGCGGGACGCGCAGGATCTTGAAGCGCTTCTGCCCCGCGTAGAAGACCACGGCCTCCGGGCCGTCCTGCATCCACGGGATGGGAGCGGCCGCGGCGAACGACGACTCGGCGAGCATCAGCTCGTCCTCCCCCTTCGGCGTGACCTTGTCCTTCCCGACCGAGCGCACGACGCGCGGATCGGCCGACCAGACGAAGGCGGAGTCGAGGACGGGGCCGAAGACCAGCATGTACGGCTTGCCGATCATCTGGTAGAGGCCGGCCTCGGGAAGCACCTTGCCGTCGATCTCGAGACCGTAGTCGTAGTTGCGGAACCACGAGCGCGGCATGTTCTCCTCGAGCGGCGCGCCGCTGGCGGCGGCGTTCGTGGGAGCCTGCGCGCATGCGGGGGAGCCCGAGGCGAGGAGGCCGACGGCGCACAGGGCCGCGAGCGCGGCCACGACGCGAGAGCCCGCGCTGAAAGGTCGCCCTCTCATCGTCTCCCCTCCTCGCGAGCGAGGGTCGCCGAAGCGTTGATCGCCGAAGCGCCGGGCAGCGTCTCCCACACCGTTTTCACCACTCCATCCTCGAGAAGAAAGAATCTCGGCAGGCGCCGGTACAGCCGGCGCAGCTCTCCGTGAACGACCTGGTACATCGGGTAGACCGGCGCATGCGCCCAGAAGAACGCGTCCTTGACCTGCTCCTCGTCCGCGTAGATGACCGCGATGGCAGGAGCTCCGGGCGCCGCCGCGAGCGCGTTCAGCCCGTCCGCGGCCTTCGTGCTGGCTTCCTCCTTGAGCGCGAGGAGGGCGACCAGATGCGTCCCGGTCTGAAGCGACGCGTCCGGAAGGCTCAGCTTCAGATCATCCAGTTTGACCCCTGGAGTGAGCCCCGTCACGAACCCATCGAGCGGGAGCCCCGGCGCCAGGGGGAGGAAGCCGGCCGCCGCGAGAGCGCCCGCCAGGACGAAACCGCCACGCACCCTGCCTCCCGGCCCCCTCGCCGGCGCCATCAGCCCGGCGGCGGAAAGGAGGAGGAAACCGAGGTCCTCCGCCACCGTTTCGGCGGGGGTCCTCTCCACGAAGCGGCCGAAGCAGCCGCACTCCCCGACATTTCCTCCCGTGTGCCAGGTCCACGCCATCAGGCCGAGGAATCCGACGAGCAGGCCGGCCGCGAGCCCCACCGCCCAGCGGCGGCGGAAGTCTAGCAGAAGGGCGATTCCCACCGCGATTTCGAGAGGGATGAGGGTGTACGTCACGATCGGCGCCAGGGAGGCCGGGCCGATGCCGTATCCCGCCACCTGCTCGGTGAAGCCGGCGGGGTCGACCGCCTTGAGGCTTCCTGCGAGGAGGAAAACACCCCCCATCAGGATCAGCGCGAGCCGGCCGATCCAGCCTGCGAGTCGTCTCATGATGGGAACCTGGTCCCTCCGCTCCCGCCTAGGGGAGGCCGGCGACCCTGCCTCCGTCGACGCAGATCGTGGTGCCCGTCACGTACGATGCGGGTCCGGAGCACAGGAAGACGGCCACGGCCGCGATCTCTTCGGGCGTTCCGACACGGCGCAGCGGCGTCCCTTCCACCCACCCCGCCACGACCGCCTCCGGGGAGATCCCCCGGCTGCTCGCGTCGATCTCCGCGACCTCCGCGAGCCTCGGGGTCTGAGTGTAGCCGGGGCAAACGGTGTTGACCAGGACGCCTTCGGGCCCGATTTCCCGCGAGAGCGTCTTCGCCATCCCCACGACCGCGGCCCGCAGGGCGTTGGAGAGGAGCAGCCCGTCGATCGGCTGGCGGACGGAGATCGACGCGATGTTCACGATCCTCCCCCACCGCGCCCGCGTCATGTCGGGGAGGCACTCGCGGATGAGCCTCACGGCGCTCATCAGCGTGACGTGGTGCCCCCGCTCCCACGCGGCGTCATCGGTCGTCCGGAAGACCCCGGTCGGCGGACCGCCGCTGTTGGTGACGAGGATCGAGACGGCTCCCAGCGCGGCGCGGGCCCCGGCCACGAAGGTCGTCGCGCCGGCCGGCTCGGAGAGATCGCACTCGATCGCCGTCGTCCTCACGCCGTGCCGCCGCGCGATCTCGTCGGCCGCCTTCCGGGCGGCGCCCGCGCTTCGCGAGCAGACGGCCACGTTGGCCCCTTCGGCCGCGAGCCCTTCGGCGATCGCCCTTCCGATGCCGCCGCTCGACCCTCCGACCAGCGCCGTCTTTCCCCGAATCCCCAGATCCATCGAGTGCCTCCAGGCTCCTTCGATCAGAATTCCTCGCCGAGATCGCCCACGATCTCCCCCGGCTCGGGGCGATCCGCGCGGGGCGACTCGGCCGCGGCGTTCATCTTCGTCAGCGCGATCCCGCCGAAGATCGCGGCGGCCCCGAGACCCAGGGCCGGGTAGAGCCGCTCGCCGAGGAAAAGCCATCCCGCGAGAGTCCCCGTCACCGGCACGAGGTTGGAGTAGATCGCCGTCTTCATGTTGCCGACCTGCTTCACGGAGCGGTACCACAGGATGTAGGCCACGACCAGGGCGAAGACGCATGAGTAGCCCATCGCGAGCCAGATCCCCCGCGAGAGGTCTCCCCATGGCTGGCGAACCACCTGGGGAGCGCACAGGGGAAGCATCAGGAGAACCCCCCAGCTCATCGAGACGGTCGTCACCTTCAGCGGCGAGTGCCGCGCGAGGAGGGGGCGCGCCATGACCGTGTAGGCGCACCACGAGATCGCCGCGACGAGGACGAGCAGATCTCCCGTCAGCGACGGGGGGGTTCCTCCCGCAGGCGCCTTCCCGGCCATGATGATGTAGACGCCGAAGAGCGCGAGCGCGGCGCCGATCCATCCGGACGCGCGAATGCGCTCGTGCCCGACGGCCATGCTCATCAGGGCGACGGCCACGGGGGAGATGCCGAAGATGAGGGCGGCGTGCGAGGCGGTCGTCCTCGCGATCCCCTCGATGAAGAAGAGCTGATATGCGGTATGCCCGAGGAACCCCGCGACGATGAGCAGGAACAGATCCCGGCGGCTCGTGCGGAGGCTCTCCCCCTGCCGCTTGAGCAGGACGAGGAGCATGATCGTCGCGAGGACGAAGCGCGCCGCGTTGAACGCCAGCGGACGCATCTCGCCGAGCGCGAACTTCACGACGGCGAGGTTGAGCCCCCAGATGACGACCACGCAGAGGAGCCCCAGGTCGTTGGCGTCGACGAGGGGGCGGCCAGGTGAGGTCTCGGTGTTGGACATCGCTCTCAGGGGGATGAGGAACGAGAATTCGAAGGGCAACGGTATAGTCCGCGCCGCCTCGCCCGTCAACGACGGCGGGAGCGGAGGGCTATCGGGCCGACCGGCCCTACGGGCAGGTCGTGGTCACCCGCGGGATCGGCGACTGGCCGCTCCTGATTTCATTCCCCCAAGAACCCGGACCGCAGGCGTTGCTGCCGCGCACGAGGTACCAGAAGGCGTCTCCGAGCGGCGGCGTGGCGGAGTCCGCGATCGACGCGCCGGCGATGTCGTCGGCGAGGCACGTCTCGTCGGCGCCGGCCGGTCCCACGGGCAGGGCCTTCGCTCCCCCGCGCACCACGTCCGATGAGCTCGACCCCGGCGCGAGGTTCCACGTGATGGTGGCGATGCCTCCGCTCATGGTGATGTCGACTCCCGCGTCCACCTCGCCCGGAGCGAGCGTCACGTCCGCGGGGCAGACCCCCGAATTCCCGGTGCAGCTCTCCGCCACGTCGCATGGACCTGCCGACGGACGGCAGACCGTAGTCGCCGCCAGGAACCCGTCCACGCAAGTGCCGGCGCCGTCGCACGCGTCCGTCCCGTCGCAGCCTCCCCCGTTCGAAGTGCCCGCGCACGACGTCCCAGAGGCCGCGAGGTTCGACTGGCAGACGCCCCCGGCGCCGCACGTATCGGGCGCGTCGCAGCTCGTCGACGACGGGTTTCCGCAGCTCCCGCCGGCCCCGGTCACCGCCGCCGTCGTCATCGCGGCGGTCGAGGTGCAGCCGTTGACGGTGACGGTCACGGTGTAGGTGCCCGACGCCGCCGATGTCGCCCCGGGGATCGACGGATTCTGCACGCTGGAGCTGAACCCGTTCGGCCCCGTCCAGCTGTACGTCGCGCCCGCCACGGTCGTCGTCGAGAGCTGCAGCAACGCGCCTTCGCATATCGGCCCGCCGTTTCCGGCCGTCGGGGCGGACGGTGTCGCAACGACCGTGAGGATCCCCGATCCCGTCGCCTGCTGGCCGTCCGGATTCCTCACCGTGACGTCCCGGGCGCCGGCGGTCGCGGCCGTGGTGTCCATGCAGATGTTCATCTGCGTCACCGGCGTCGTCGCGGGAGCGCCCGGGACGATGATGTTGGTGGCCGGCCAGGGGAGGACGGTCACGCCGCCGGTCACCGTCGCCGAGATGTGGCTCGCGTAGGCCGGCGTCTCGTTCACGAGCGCGGGCGGCTGGGGATCGAAGAACTCGGAACCGGAGACGGACGTCCCCGTCAGCGTCACGCAGGTGCTCGCAAGCCCGGTGCAGACGGCGGGGACGCTCGCCGGCGTCGCCGGCGCGGGCGCGAGGAGCTCCACCGCGCGAACGGACCAGCTGTTCGTGGCGTCGGCGTACTCCTGGAAGGTCCAGACCGTCTGATCATCGGTGGGATCGACGGCAGTGTGCGAGTAGTCCCCCCAGCGGTTCCGCCCCTGCGACACGTTCGAGTAGGAGCCTCCGCCGCTCTGCGCCGTCGTGGGAGCCTCTGTCGCCCCGGTCGCGTCGGTCCTCAGCCGGCCCGCGACGGCGACCCCCGCGAAGAGGTTCGAGGCGGCGAAGGTTGCGCCCAGGGCCATGTGTCCCTGGCCGGTCTCCGCGACGCTCGGGTAGATGAACCCCCGGGGGTTGGTCGCGGCGGGATCGCACAGCGTCCCCGACTGCGCCAGCGCGATGGACCCGCCGAGGGGGGCGCCGGCCGTCGGCGCGCTCCCCGTGATCTCGTACCAGCGCGCGCCGTTGCGCCCTCCCGTGTTGCTCCCGACGCAGCTCGCGTTCACCTGGATGTTGTGGGCGGTCCACAGCGTGCTCGCGCCGGTCAGCTTGTTCTTGCGGATCTTTGCTTTGAAGAGCCGGTCGTCGGAGGTGTCGAGGCTGGTCGTCGAGCCGGAGGCCGGCTGCAGGATCGGCGAGGTCTCGGTGGGCACCGTCAGCGACAGATTTCCGGAGAGGGTGGGAGTCCCCCCGGGGCTCGAGACCCTCCGGACCTGGATGATGCTGAAGGCGGCGACGTCGACGCCGATGAAGTACCCCTCGGTCGCCAGCGGATCGTCGTTGTCGACGCCGAGCGCCGTGTAGGGTCCGGCGGTGACGCCGCTCGTCACGTTGGCGAACTGGAAGACGGTGCCCGATCCGGCGAGCATCGGGGCCTTCGGGATGACCCCCACGCTCGAGTGCGCAAAGGTCTGGGTCGGAGTGCCGCAGAAAAGGTTCCCGCCGATGTAGAGGGCGTTGATGTCGACGCCGAGGGTCTCGTAGTCGAGGAAGCAGTTCGTTCCGTCGGCGGCGACGGGGCCCGTGTAGAAGGTGAAGGTGAAGCTCGCCGTCCCCGTGATCGTCGCGTTCGGCGCCGTCCAGGCGATCATGACGCGGTTGTTCGACGCCGCGGTGTTGATCGCCACGACGAACCAGCGCCCCGTGAGGCGATCGTACCGGACCTCGGGGTCGCTCGGCTGCGAGGAGCCCCTCACGCTCGCCCAGAAGGTCGCGTCCGTGACGTTCAGCGCGCCGAGGACTCCCAGCCTGTCGAAGACCTTGATGCGGCCGTTCTCGTGCATGAGGATCTGCGTCGGCCCGACGTCCCCCATACTATCCGGCGGGATGAAGCCGGACTCCGACAGGCTGATCCCCTTGAAGCTCACGGGGCCCAGCGTCTGGGGAAGAGAGGGCGGCCCCGCCGGCGCCGCGACGGACATCGCGGCCGGCGGCCAGGAGGCGACTTCGGGGGCGAGAGGGTTTTCCTTCTTCTGGAGCTCCAGCTCGTACTCCGGGTGCGTCTCCACCGGGATGGCGAGAACCGACGCGGGCGCCAGCCTCTCCCGCTCCGACAGGCTCACGACCGTCTCCTCGACGAGGGGGGCGAGGGGCTGCGGCAATCCTTCGATCTCCTCCGATCCCGCAGGCGCCGCCTCGTCGAGCCCGCCGGGCCGCCTCAGCGTGGCGTGCACTTCGACGGGGAAGATCGCGTCGGCCACGTGCACGAGGATGCGCACCCGGGCTGGACCTGCGTCATCCGGGACCGTGGAGATCTCGCCGAGGAGCGACCTCCCGTTCGCATCGACGGCCCGGATCGCGCCGTAGCGCAGCACGCGCTGCCCGTCGGCGGCCACGAGATCGACGAAGTAGGCGGCCGGCTCCGACGTCAGGTCCTCGCCGAGCGCGAGATCGAACGAGACCGTCGCCGGCGCTGCCGCCTCATCGGCGGCGGACGGCGACGGAATGGTGAGAACCTGCTCGAGGCCACCCGGTCCGTTCACGTAGCGAACCGACGCGGTCTCGAAATCGTAGGAGACGATGTTGGCCGTCGCGGAAATCCGCGGCGATCCCACAGGACTCTCGTGGCCCTGACGCACGACGTTCAGGACTTGCAGATCGAGCGACCAGGCCTCCCCTTGCGCGATCCGTGGGACCGCGACGACCCCGGCGGCGCGGAACTCCAGGCGCAGATTGTTCTCCGGGTTCTCGGCCACATACGTCCGCTGCGCGCCGGCGTGGATCGGGCCGCTCTTGAGCGTGACGTCGTACGTCGCGTGAGGCGGCTGCTTCGCGGGCGCGGTGGGCGCGGCGGAGGGAGTGCCTCCGGCGACGGACAGCACGACGGCGAGCGCCAGGCCCTTCCTCCACATCGCACATCCCCCCGCCGGACGCACTTCCCCGGGCGCGCGGATCGTACGAAGATCTCGGCCGGATGGCAACACGCATTTCCAGATTTTGCGCCTGCGCCGTCACTCCGTCACTCCCCCGGCCCTCCCATCGGAGCGGTGACCGCCTCCACCTCCCGATCGAGACACCGGTACTGGATCGCCTCCGCCACGTGCGCGGCGCCGACGCGGGGCGCGCCCGCAAGGTCGGCGATCGTGCGCGCCACGCGGAGGATCCGATCGTGGGCGCGCGCGGAGAGGGCCCAGCGCGACATCGCGGCCTCGAGGATGCGCCGCCCGGCCGCGTCGGGGGAGGAGATCTCCCGGAGCGCCGCGCGCGGGAGCGTCGCGTTGACATGGCCTTCGAATCGCCCCCCCTCGATCGCGCGCGCCGCCGCGACGCGCCCGGCGACCGACGCCGTGGGCTCCGACTCCCCCGCCGCCGCAAGCTCGCGGAAAGCAACCCCCGGCACCTCGACGTGCAGGTCGATCCGGTCGAGCACGGGGCCCGAGATGCGCGCGCGGTAGCGCCCGACCGAGAGCGGATTGCAGCGGCACCTCTTCCGCGGGTCGCCGAGGTGCCCGCAGGGGCACGGGTTCATCGCGGCCACGAGCATGAAGGATGCCGGGTACTTCAGCGTCCGCGCCGCCCGGGCGACGACGACCGCCCCCTCCTCCATCGGCTGCCGCAGCACCTCGATCGCCTCGCGGCGGAACTCGGGGAGCTCGTCGAGAAAGAGGACGCCGTGGTGGGCCAAACTGATCTCCCCCGGGCGCGCGAGCGCCCCGCCACCCGCGAGGGCCACGGTCGAGACGGTGTGGTGAGGGGACCGGAAGGGGCGCTCGCGGATCAGCCCGCCGCGAAGGCCCGTGCCGACGGCGCCGTGGATGCGCGTCACCTCGATCGCCTCCCCCCGCGTCAGCGGCGGCAGGATGCCCGGGAGGCACCGCGCGAGCATCGTCTTCCCGGAGCCGGGCGGGCCGACGAGAAGAAGATTGTGTCCTCCCGCCGCCGCGATCTCGATCGCGCGGCGGGCGCGGAGCTGCCCGCAGACATCCCTCAGATCGCTCGAGGCCGCCCCCCGCCCCCTCGCCGCGGCTTCGGGAGGCGCGCCGCGCTCACAGGCGGCGAGCGCCGTCTCGCCGCGCGCGTGGGCGATCACGTCGATGAGCGATCGCGCCGGCAGCACCTTGAGCCCCTCGATCGCCGCGGCCTCCGCCGCGTTCTCCTCCGCGACGACGATCGCGACGAGCTCCGCCGCGCGCGCCGCGACCGCCGCCGCCAGCGCTCCCGGCACGGGGCGCACCGAGCCGTCGAGGCCGAGCTCGCCGTACAGGACGGCGCCGTCGAGCGGCGAGAGGTCGAGGCCGTCCGCCCCGGCGACGATCGCGACGGCCATGGCCAGATCGAGCGACGACCCCCTCTTACGGACGTCGGCGGGGGCAAGGTTGACGACGATGCGCTTGCACGGGTACGCGAGGCCGGAGTTTCGGATCGCCGAGCGGACGCGTTCGTTTCCCTCGCGGGCCGCCGCCTCGGGAAGGCCGACGGTGCGAGTGGCGGGGAGTCCGGAGGAGATGTCGGCTTCGACCCGGACGAGGTGGACGTCGACGCCGTGGAGAGCGCCGCCTGTGACGCGCGCGTGCAAGGAGGCTCCTTTCGCCTCCCTCGGCCCGAACTCTCCTCGCGGGGAACGTAGCGGGCGGGGCGCGCGCGTGTCAACATGGCGCCTCCTCACCGCGGCTCGACCGCGCGCACGCATCACCGAGCGCGCGCGCAACACCGAGGAGGTGTCCCGGTGACCGACGCGAACCCCTACAGCCCGCCGCAGACGTACGTCGCCGACGTCAAAGCGCCCGGCGCGATCCGTCTCGCGACGAGGTCGCAGCGCGCTCGCGGGGCCCTCGTTGACGTGGGGGTCGGCCTCGCGCTCCTTTTCGGGACCTGTTTCCCGCTCTTCCAGAGGCTCGGGGTCCTCGCGGCCAGCGACCCCGAATGGCTCCCGCGGGCCTTTTCCGCCGTGGGGCTCCAGTTCCTCATCAACGCGTACTTCCTCCACACCAACGGGCAGACGGTCGGGAAGCGCGCCGTCGGGACGCGCATCGTCCTCGCCGACGGATCGCGCGCGAGCCTGCCGCGGATCCTCGGGCTGCGCATGATGGTCCCGGGGTTCATCGGGTGGGTTCCCATCGCCGGACCGCTCTTCGGCCTCGTCGACACCCTCTTCATCTACCGCGACGATCGTCGCTGCCTCCACGATCACATCGCCGGGACGGTGGTGATCGCCGCGTGATGCTCGACACCCAGATCCGCATCGAGACCCCCGAGGGGGTGGATCTGCGCATCTCCCCGGCCGGGCCGGTCGCCCGCGCCCAGGCGTGGCTCGTCGACGCGATCATCAAGTGGATCCTGTTCGTGGCGGCAATCCTCCTCCTGGTGCCGTTCGGGCAGGCGGGAGGGGGCGTCGCCTCCATCGTCTTCTTCGGGATCGCGTGGGCGTACCCGGTCATCTTCGAGGTGCTCTGGAGCGGCGCGACCCCCGGCAAGCGCGCGCTGCGCCTCCGCGTCGTCCACGACAACGGGACGCCAATCTCGTGGTCCGCGTCGATGATCCGGAATCTCCTGCGCGCGGCCGACTTCCTGCCGTTCGCCTACGGGTTCGGGCTCGCCTCCTGCCTGCTGCGGCGCGACTTCAAGAGGCTCGGGGACATCGCGGCGGGGTCGCTCGTCGTCCACGCGGACGCGCCGCCGGCCGAGATCCGCGCCATCCGTGCCGCCCCGATCCCCCTCCCGGTCGCCCTGACCGTGGCCGAGCAGCGGGCCCTCGTCGATTTCGCCGAGAGGGTGCCGACGCTGACCCGCGAGCGCGCGGACGAGCTCGCCCGCCTGGTCCGCCCCCTGGTCCCGGCGTCGCGGGATCGCGTCGGCGATCTGATCGGGATGGCGGGCTGGATCGTGGGGCGGCGGTGACGCGCGAGGAGTTCGAGTCCCGCCACCGGCCCGAATGGGAGGAGCTCGACGCCCTCCTCACGAGCCTCGACGCGCGGCGGCGGACGGGGCCGGGGGCCGCGCCGTCGATCCGATCGGGGCCCCCCGATCCGGCGCGGTTCGACCTTCTCTACCGCGCGGCCTGCCGTCACCTGGCTCTCGCCCGCCTCAGGCTGTACGGGACCGACCTCATCGAGCGGCTGAACGATCTCGCGCTGCGCGGGCACCGGCAGCTCTACGGAAACCGCGGCCGCACGGTGCGCGCGGCCGTCGCGAGCGCGGCGGTCGAGTTCCCGCGCATCGTCCGGCGCCGGATCGGAGCGGTCGCGCTCGCCGCGGCCCTCTTCCTCCTGCCGGGCCTCGCCGCCGCGATCTGGGTGATCGTCCAGCCCGAGGCGGCCTCCGCCATCCTCGACGCGCCGACGATTCGCGCCCTCGACGAGATGTACGACCATTCGTCGACGCACTTCGGGCGGACGCGGCACGAGGAGACGAACCTCGGGATGTTCGGGTACTACATCTACCACAACGGCGGCATCGCCTTCCGGACCTACGCGGGGGGGATCTTCCTGGGCCTCGGATCGATCTTCTTCCTCCTCTACAACGGGCTGATGATCGGGACGGTCATGGGACACTTCGCGACGTCTCCCTCCGCCGCGGCCTTCTTCCCGTTCGTCGCCGGGCACTCGCCCTTCGAGCTGACGGCGATCGTGCTGTCCGGGGCGGCGGGGATCTGTCTGGGCGCGGCGCTCGTCGCCCCCGGGCGCCTGAGCCGGGCCGATGCGCTCAGGGATGCCGCCCGGGGGAGCATCGTCCTGGTCGCCGGCGCCTGCGGCATGCTGTTCGTGGCCGCCTTCATCGAGGGGTTCTGGTCGCCGCTCGCGGGGATCGCCGCGCCGATCAAGTTCGCCGCCGGCGCGACGCTCTGGCTGGCGATCCTCGGGTACCTCGCCCTCGCCGGAGGCCGCGATGGATCTTGAGAAGGTGACGGCGGTGATCCGCCCGCGGTCGTACTGGGAGTCGATCGATCTCGGCTTCGGGATGGTCGGGACGTGGCGGCGCGCGATCTTCGCGCCGTGGCTCGCGATCGCGATCCCCCTCACCGCCTCGGTCTCCCTCGCGTTCTGGAACCGGCCGATGATCGCGGCGCTGATCGTCTGGTGGCTCAAGCCGCTCCTCGATCGGATCCCGCTGTACGTGCTCAGCCGCTCGCTCTTCGGGGCGGCCCCGACGACGCGGGAGGCGCTCGCGGCGCTTTCCGGCCTCCTCCGGCCGGGCTGGCTACCCGCGCTGACGATCCACCGGCTCGATCCGGCGCGGTCGTTCAACCTTTCGATCGGGCAGCTCGAGGGTCTCTCGGGGGGCGCGCGCGCCGCCCGTCGCCGGGTTCTCGGCAGGGGATGCTCCGCCGAAGCGCGCCAGCTGACGTTCATGTGCTCCCTCTTCGAGATCGTCGTGGCGGCCGGGGTGGCCGGGCTCGCGTACCTGATGATCGGAGACATCGGGCTCGACGGCTCGATCGAGGACCTCGGCCGCTTCGGAGCGTTCGTCCCCTCGCTTCAGACGCAGTGGCTCGTCGCCTCCCTCTACCTGCTCGCGATGCTCGTCATCGAGCCCTTCTACGTCGGCGGAGGGTTCGGCCTCTACCTGAACCGGCGAGCGCGCCTCGAGGCCTGGGACGTCGAGATCTCGTTCCGGACCCTCGCGCGGAGGCTCCGTTCGGTCGCCGCGGCCGCCGTGATTCTGATCTCCTTCGTCCTGATCTTGCCCGCCGCCGCGGCCGCCGATCCCGCGCCCGCGCGGTCCGACCCCGCGCAGCTCATCCGGCGGATCCTTCGGGACCCGGAGTTCGGCGGCACGCGCCCCGTGAAGACCTGGCGCGTGAAACCATTCGATTTCAAGGCCCGCGAGCCGGACGCGTCGAGATCCCCGTGGCTCGAGACGCTCGGCGAAGCGTTCGCCGCCCTCGCCCAGCCGATCCTCTGGGCGCTGGTCGTCTCGGCGCTGGTCTTCGTCTTCATCCGGGTGGTGCGCGCGGATCCGGAGCGACGCTCCGGCGGCAAGCGCCTCGAGAGCCCGACGCCCGGGACGATCTCGGGGCTCGACGTGCGCCCGGAGGCCTTTCCCGCCGACATCCCCGAGGCCGCGCGACGCCTGTGGAGCGAGGGGAAGGCCGCCGAAGCGCTGGGCCTTCTCTACCGCGGGGCGCTCGCGTGCCTCGTGAGCGTCGAGAAGCTCCCCCTGGATCGAAGCTCGACGGAGGGGGAATGCCTGAGGGTGGCGACCCGGCGGCTCCCGGCGGCCCGGGCGGCGTACTTCCGCGGGCTGACCGAGTGCTGGCAGGCGGCCGCGTACGGACGGCGACGCCCCGGAGAGACGAGGGCGCAGGAGATTCTCGGCGCGTGGTCGACGCACTTCGGAGCCTCGCGGTGAACCGGCGCGCCGCGATCGCCACGACGGCGCTCCTGGCCGCGGCCGCCCTGCTGGGAAGTTTCGTGGCAAGCCGACTGGAGCGGGTCGAGGTGGAGATGCCGATCCCGCCCGGCGAGGCGGCGCGCGAGGATCCGCTGCTCGCGGCGAAGATGTTCCTGTCGCGGTCGGGATTCCCCGCCACCGGCGCCACCCGCGTCACCCCGCTGCCGGCGACGCGCGACGCGCTCATCGTCACGGGCGGCGACATGGAGATGACCGGAGAGGAGGTCCGGGAGATCGCGACCTGGGTCGCGTCGGGAGGCCACGCCATCGTCGACGCCCGATCGCCCGGCGTCGACCCGCTCCTGTCCGCCTTCTCCATCAGGCCATCGCGCGGGAGCGAGCCTCTCCCGACGCAGGAGCCGGGCCCGGCCGCCCGCGTGCAGCTCAGGAACCCCGACGAGTCGCTGCGCGTCCGCACCCGGGGCCCGCGCCTCCTCCCGGAGCGACGCCCCGGAGCCGGCGCGGGAGACGCCCGCGAGGCCGGCGTCCTCCTGCGCGTTCCGCTGGGCCGCGGGGATCTCGTCGCCGTCGCGGACCTCGCCTTCATCGAGAACGATCGAATCGGCGATCTCGACCACGCGCGGCTCCTCCTCCGCCTCGCGCGCGACGCGGGGAGCCCGCACCGCATCGTGCTCGTCCGGACGGCGACCCGCGCCACCTTCGCGTCCATCCTGTGGCGGCGCGGCGGTCCCATCCTCATCGCGATCGCCGCCCTCGGCGCTCTCTCGCTCTGGCGACTCGGCGCGCGGTTCGGCCCCATCGTCCCGAGCCCCGAGCCGGGGAGCCGCAGCCTCATGGAGCACGTCGACGCCGTCGGGCGCTTCCTCTGGAGGCGGCGGCGCGAGGACGTCCTGTTCGACGCCGCCCGCGCCGAGCTCGAGCGCGAGATCGGCCGGAAGCGGCCGGATCTCGCCGCGCTTCCCGCGACGGCGAGGAGCCGGGCGCTCGCCGCCCACGCGGGCGCCGCCGGCCGGCGCGAGATCCTGGCCGCGCTCACCGGCGCCGCGCCCGCCGATCCGGAGGCCTTCACGCGCGCGATGCGCGCCCTGCAGTCATCGAGGAGATCGCTGTGAGCGAAGAGACGCCGCTCGAGCGCGCCGCGGGAGTCGCGGCGCGGCTCGGGGCCCAGGTCCGGAAGGCCGTGCTCGGACAGGACGAGATGATCGATCAGATGGTGATCGCCTTCCTCGCGGCGGGGCACGTGCTGCTCGAGGGGGTGCCGGGAGTGGGCAAGACGCTGACCGTCCTGGCGATGGCCCGCACCTTCGGCGGGCGCTTCGCGCGCATCCAGTTCACGCCGGACCTGATGCCCAGCGACGTCGTGGGACACGCGATCTTCGACTCGGCGAGCGGCCGCTTCCGCATCCGCCAGGGGCCGGCCTTCACGAACCTCCTGCTCGCGGACGAGATCAACCGGGCCCCCGCGAAGACGCAGGCCGCGCTCCTGGAGGTCATGCAGGAGCAGCAGATCACGATCGAGGGGAAGTCGTTTCCGCTCGCCCCTCCGTTCATGGCGATCGCGACGCAGAACCCCGTCGAGCTCGAGGGGACCTACCCGCTCCCGGAGGCGGAGCTGGATCGCTTCCTCCTCAAGGTCCGCGTCGACTTCCCGGGGGAGAAGGACGAGATCGATCTGGTCGCGGCGGCCACCCTCGGGCGCGTGGGGGACGCCCTCGACGTCTCGGGGGTCGAGCCCGTGGCGGACGCGGAGGCGGTCGTCTCGCTGCAGCGCTTCGTCGCGGGCCTCACCGTCGATCGCCGCGTGGCCGAGTACGCGGTGCGGATCGTCAGGGCGACGCGCGCGGCGCCGGGGATCGCGATGGGGGCGAGCCCGCGGGGCGCCATCGCGCTCGTGCGCGCCGCGAGAGCCGCGGCGCTCGTCGCGGGGCGCGACTTCGTCACCCCCGACGACGTCAAGAGGATGGCCCTCCCCGCCCTCAGGCACCGGATCACCATCGCCCCCGACCTCGACATCGAGGGGCGGCCGGTGGATTCGGTGCTGAAGGCGGTCGTCGACGCCGTCGAGGCGCCGCGCGCATGACCCCCTCGCGCCGCCTCCTCGGGGTGTGCGGCCTCGTGGCGATCGCCGCGGCCGCCGACGTCGCGCGCGGAGGGTTCACGGTGACGATCGCCGCGGGCGCGCTGGTGACGGCGGCGGCGCTTTCGGATCTGCTCGCGTCGCGCCGCCTCCCGGCTCCCGACGTCACGCGCGCCGTCCCCTCGTCCATCCCGGTGGGGAACTGGTGCACGGTCCGGCTGCGGCTCGCCGCCCCCGCCGGGCGCGCGATCGACGTCGAGGTCTTCGACCACCATCCCCCGCTCGCCGAGGTCGAGGGGATGCCCCTCGCCGCGCGGGTCCCGGCGGGGGGGTGGGTCGAGATCTCCTACCGAGTGCGCCCCCGTGCGCGCGGCGCGATGACGTTCGGCCGGGCCGAGGTCCGGCTCCGCTCGGCTCTGGGGCTGTTCGATCTCTCGCGCCGCGCGGGCGGGACGACCACGGTGCGCGTCTGCCCCGACTACGCCCCGGCGATCCGCTACGCGCTCCTCGCGGTCGACAACCGGACGAGCCAGATCGGGATCCGGCGCCGGCCGCGCCGGGGCGAAGGGACCGAGCTCCACGCGCTCCGCGACTACCGGCCCGGCGACCCGCTCCGTCAGATCGACTGGAAGGCGACCTCCCGCCGGGGCCGCCTCGTCTCGCGCGAGTACCAGGACGAGCGCGATCAGCAGGTGGTCTTCCTGCTCGACTGCGGGCGCAGCATGCGCGCCGTGGATGACGGCGAGTCGCACTTCGATCACGCGCTCAAGAGCCTGCTGCTCCTCGCGTACGTCGCGCTGAAGCAGGGGGACTCGGTGGGCCTCCTCGCGTTCGGGGAGACGGAGCGCCGGGTGGCGCCCATGAAGGGGCCGGCGGCGATGAGACGCCTCCTCGACGCGGTGCACGATCTCTCGCCCGGCGCGTCGGCCTCGGACATCGCGTCGGCGGCGGCCCGATTCTCCGCGACGCAGCGAAAGCGCGCGCTCGTCGTGGTGCTGACGAACCTGCGCGACGAGGAGGGGGCCGAGGCGGCCGCCGTGCTCCGCAGGCTGAGGCGACGCCACCTCGTGATGGTCGCGAGCCTCCGGGAATCGGCTCTCGATCGCGCGCTGGCGACGCCCGTCGCGACCTTCGACGACGCCCTCCGCGTCGGGGCGGTGCATCACTACCTCGAGGCGCGCCGCCGCGCCCATCGCGCGATCTCGGGACACGGAATCCGGCTGCTCGACGTCAAGCCTTCGTCGCTCCCGGTCGCGATCGTCAACCGTTACCTCGACGTCAAGGGGAGCGGCTCGCTCTGAGGGCTACTGGTAGCCGCTGGCCTCGAGGTCGTCCTCGTCGAGGCCGAGGAAGTGCCCGATCTCGTGGAGCATCGTGATCCGGATCTCCTCGACCAGCTCGTCGCGGCTCTCAGAGACGCGCTCCAGGTTTCGCTTGAAGAGGTAGATGGCGTCTGGCGGGGAGGGGAGATCCGAGAGGTGCTTCTCGGGGAGGGGCGTCCCCACGAAGAGCCCGAGGAGGCCGGGGGTCGGATCGGCGAGGGATCGGAGCAGCCTCTCCGCGGGAACGTCCTCCACGATCACCGCGAGGTTCACCATGCGCTCGCGGAACATCGCCGGAAGATCGGCCGACGCCGCGTCGACCGACGCGTCGAACTCCGCGGCGGTGAACCTGGGCGGCAGCGGGTACGCGTCGGGGGCGAGCCGGTGCGCCATGCGCTCCGACTCCTCGGCCGCGGCCAGCTCGCCGCGCCTCTCCGCGAGGAGGGCGGCGAGGTGGTGCGCCTGGGGATCCTCGGGATCCCCCTCGAGGAGCATCGCCACCTCGGCGCGCGCGTCGGCGAACCGGCAGATCTCGTAGAGCATCTGGGCGAGGGCGGCGCGCGCGTCGAGGTTCCCCGGGTTGAGCTCGATCGCGCGCCTCAGATGCGGCTCGGCCGCGGCCAGATCGTCCCCGTCCATCAGCGCGGAGCCCGCGAGGTAATGCGCCTCGCCGTCCTCCGGGTCCTCGTGGAGGAGAGCGCGCGCCGTGGCGAGCGCCGACTCGACGTCCCCTTCCTCGAGGGCGCGCCAGGCCTCACTCGATCGCTCGTCGCGCGTTCGCTCCCTGTCTTCATCCATCACGCGATGATACCACCGGGGCCCACCGGCTCAGGGGGTCGCCGCCGCCGCCGGATCGGGTGCGGCCTGCCTGCGGAACGGCCACCGGCCGAACGTCTTGATGAGCACGAGGCGCGACGAGGCGCTGCTGCCGTGGATCGGGAGCGACGACTGCAGCGCCCATCCGCTGCGAACGCTGACGAGGGTTCCCCACGGCCCGTTGAACGAGACACCGAACCCGCCGCCCGCGATCGTCTCGCGATCGCCCGCGCTGCGGGTCGTGAAGTCCTCCTGGTTCTCGAGCACCGCCCCCTCGACGCCGAGCTCGACGCTCACGTTTCCGGCCAGCGTGAACTGGTACGTGACCTTTCCGGTCACCCCGCGGTCGAAGGTGATGCCCGCGCCGTTGTAGCCGCGGATGCGGATGGCGCCCACGCGGCCGAACTCTCCGATCTCGAAGCGCGAGAACCGATCGAGGGCGGAGCCCGCCTGGGCCGAGACGCCGAGGCTCACCTTCTGCAGCCGCGTCGGGTAGTACGCCTTGATCGCGTCGAGACCCCACTTCATGAAGCGATCGTCGCCGGCCACGCCGCGATCGCCCGGGACACCCGAGGCGCCCGGCGGCAATCCCCAGTCCGCCCATCGGGATCTCGCGCTCTCCGAGGCCCACAGCGACAGGATGTACCCCGCGCGGGAGTACTTCCATCGCGCCGCCTCGGTGAGCGTGAAGCCGTCGGCCGGGAGGACCATCGCTCCGTCCGTGTGCTTCGATCTCAGGTACGCGTCCCACGACAGCTCCGTCTGCAGCTCGATGCGGCTGAAGGTCGTGAGAGGGTGCGCGAGCGTGAGGAAGCCGACCTGCTCGAAGATCTTCAGATCCTCCCGGCCCTGGAAGCCGGAGTCGGTGGGGCGGCGCGAGGCGGCGGAGATGCCGATGAACCTCCCCTCGAGCGAGAGCTCCCAGTGGCTCCCGAGGAACCGGGGATCGGTCCAGACGGTGTCGAGGAGGATGCCGGCGAAGGCGACGTCGAGCTGCGTTCCCGTGCCGCGCCAGTCGAAGTTGAAGTAGTTGAGCCCCACGAACGGAACGCCGATGTGGGGCCGCGGATCGAATCCGATCCCGCCGAAGATGGCGGTGTTCTCCAGCGACTCCCTCTGCGCCGTGCGCGATCCATCGGGCTGCTTCCTGAGGACCGCCATCCCTCCGGCGTCGTCGCGCACGATCGGATGCGAAGACGCGAAGGCGTCGGCGCGCGCCTGGTCGAAGCCGTCGGGGTTCACGCGGATCTCCTCGTACGCGGCGCGCCTCTCGACGACGACGCTGTGGCCGAGGACCGTGAGGACCATCTGGCGATAGCCGTTCTTCGGGAGCCAGGACTCCCCCCCCTCCCCCCCCACCGGCGCGTAGTCGATCTCGTCGGAGGTGCTGGTGATCGGCTCTTTCAGCCCATGCTGGACGAGGCGGATCCGCCGCCGCGCGAACGACGTCTCGTCGACCCAGACGCTTCCCGAGTAGAGCGAGGGAGCGGTGCCGACGGGCTCGAACGAGACGACGTAGCACGGCGCGCCCGCGAGACGCTCGTGTCCCTCGAGGCGGTAGGCGTACGAGGCGTCGAGCCGGATGTCGAGCGGAACCTCCTTCACCATCTCGGGCTGCACGAAAGGAAGGCTCGGCGGCGTGCCGCGCCAGCGCGCGCCGTTGATGAAGAGGTCCGTCTCCTCGTACTCCCCCACGCCGTCGCGCCAGTAGAAACGGTTGACCGACGCGTAGTCGAACGCCTCCTGGAGCGCCTCGGCGCGGTAGTGGAACGAGAGGGTCGCCCTCGCCATGTAGCTCCGGAGCCGGCGCCCCTGGGCCGCCTCCACCGCCCTCATGCGCGCCACGATCTCCGCGGCGCTCATCTCTCCCTGCGCCGTCACCCCGACCGACTCGAGGGCGCCTCGGGCCGGCTCGTCCGCGAGATAGCGGACGAGGATCGGGCCGGGCGTCGGCTCGATCGTGAGCCGGGTCTCGCCCCCCCGATCTCCCGGGCGAAGCCCGGGGACTATCAGCTCGCGCCCGAGAGAAAGATCGAACGCGCGCGCCTGCCGGATTCCCCCGACCCCGATGACGATCTGGAGGGGCTCCTCCCGCGCGGCGGCGGGCGGGGGCGCGAGGAGCAGCCCCCTCTCGGGGCCGAGAGGGTCGAGGAGCGCGCCCAGGAGGCCCGCCCCCGCCACGCCGTCCGCGCTCATCGCGGCGGGATGCGCGTCGGCCACGAAGCGGGATGGCAGAGCGAGAGCGAGGGCCCCGGCCATCCGCGCCCCCGCGCCTCCGGATTCCGCCCACACGATCTTCACGCCGGCGGCGCTCGCCGACGCCATCCGGGCGAGGAATGCCTCGGCCGTCGCTCCGGCCGCCGCGTGGAGCCAGAGCGCGGCCGCCGGATAGTCCGCCGCGAGCGAGGCGCGGGTCGCCTCGAGATCGACCGGATCCGACAGGGCGAACCCCGTCACGTACGGATCGAGCCGCGAGGGGGGGATCTCCCGGAGCCACGGGGCGTGGGCCGGCGAGAGCGCGCCGACCACCAGGCGCACGCGCGGGTCGAGCGAGCGAAGCATCGTCGAAACCTTCTCGACCAGGTACGCGTAGGCCCTCGGCTCGAACGTTTCGTCGGGGCGCTCGCCGAGCTCGACCACGTGGATGGACGCGACGTGCCGCTGAAAAAACCGGTCGAGCGCGTCGAGCCACGGCTTCAGCGCGCCGTACGGATCCGCGGCGCGCTGCCAGTCGGAGGGGGGGGCGAGCCGGACGTCGAGCTGAAGGTGCCGCCCCCGGGCGCACGCGGCGGCCGCTCCGAAGGCGTCCGCCCCGCCTTCGCGCTCGGGATGCACGGTGACGAGGGCCGCGAGGGGCTCGTCGTCGCTCCGCCCGCCGAGCGCGCACGGGTCCGACTCCCCGACCGCGACCCCCGCCGGGGACGGCTCGCGCTCGGCGCAGAGTGCCGGCGCGGCGGCGAGGGCGCCGAGAGCGACGACGAGCGATGCAATTCCCGCGACGGCACCGCCGCGTAGCCTCACGCTTTCGCCTCCCTGCGGCGGCGTGCGGCGACGGCGCCCATCACCGCGAGGGCGCCGATGGAGGCGACGCTGACGCCGGTGCCCGCCCATCGGGCGCCGGTCCAGCCGTACGCGATCGAGAGATCGTGCGCTCCCTCAGGGAGCGCGATGACCAGGCGCCCGGTCTCCGGCTCGGCGTGGGTCGCGAGCGGCGCCCCGTCGAGCGTCGCGCTCCAGCCGGGAAACGCGAAGACGTTCACCGCAATCGTCGCCTCCGCGTCGGCGGTGATGCGAAACCGTCGATGCCACGGCGTTCCCGAGCTCTTGAGGACGAAGATGGGCCCCCCGGACGTCGACTCGAGCCCGGACTCCGCGTGCGGCGGGCGACGGACCACCGTCCGCGGCTCGTACTCCTCCCGCGTCGTCGTGTTGATCCCGAGCGAGGCGATGCGCGCCGGCGCGTAGTAGTCGTCGTCGAACGTCAGGACGTCGCGCGGCCGCGCCTTCCCGTACCCCCAGAGGAGGAGCGCCGCGACCGCGGCGGCGGCGAGCAGACGCCCGGGCGCGCGCGGCATCTCGATCCTCCCGAGGACCCCCGCCGCGAGGGAGAGGCTCAGGGACGCGGCGGAGAGGCACCGCCAGGGATACGCGAGATACTGCAGCGGCGTCAGCGCGCGCCAGATCGGCGACGCGAGGGACGTCGTGAAGAGGGCAAAGCCGACCGCGGTCGCCACCAGGACGACGAAGAGTCCCGGCCGGACGCGCCGCGAGAGCAGCAACCCCGCACCGCCGATCGCGGCGAGCGAGAGGTGAGCCCATCCGAGCGAGAAGCTCATGCCGTCGCCGGCCCCCGGAACCGAGAGCCCGTACCCCCACGGCGAGGCGAGGAGCTGGGCCGGCTCGACGAAGTGCTGGTCGAACGCGAGGGCGTCGGAGCGGAGGAGGTCCGCCTTCGTCCGATCGAGGAGCGCCCGGCACGGGACGAGGAAGAACCCCGCGAGCCCGAGGCCGAGCAGCCCCCCGAGCGCGGCGCGCGCCACGAGGCGCGGATCGCGATCGACGAGGGCGAGGCCCGCCCCCGCCGCGCCCAGCCACAGGAGCACGATGACCAGAGCGCCGACGTGAGAGAGGGCGACCGCCGAAACGGACACGGCCAGGAATGGAACTCCGGCGGCGAGCCCGGCGCGGCCGCGCAGTCGAAGCAGCGAGAAGGCCACCCAGGGGAAGCACGCGACCGCGGCGAGCTCGGCGAAGTTTCCGCGGACGTAGAGATCGAGGAGGACGTGCGGCGCCATGAGAAAGGCCGCGGCGGAGATCACTCCGCCGCGGCGGCCCCACGCCTCGCGTCCCGCGAGATAGGCCCCCGCTCCGGCCAGCAGGTAGAAGGCGAGAGCGCCCAGGCCGATCGAGAGGGCGAGCCCCGAGCCTGCGAGGTGGAAGACCTCCGCGGCCCAGTAGTAAAGAGGAGGGCTGAAGAGGAACAGGGGCTGGCCGAAACCATTTCCCAGATCGGGGGCCCAGGCCGGGAGGAGGATGCCGTGGCTCACGTTCTCGTGGAACTCGACGAGCCGCGGCGGGTACTCGAGCGCGTCGTGCCCCGCGAGGAGCTTCCCCTGGAGGAGCGGGAGGGCGCCGACGAGGACCACCCCGACGAAGAGGGCCCGGAGGAGGACGCCCGCCCACTCGCGCGGCGGCGCCGCGGACTCCGGAGGGGAAGGGAACGGCGAAGGACATCGCCGGCGCGAGAGCGCCGCTCCCGCGACGAGGAGCGGCACCCCCGCCGCCGTCAGCGCGAGGAGAGCCCACTTGGCGGGTGAGGCCCTGTAACGGAAGGAGACCGTGTGCCGCCCCGCCGCGACCTCGACGCCGACGAAGCCGGGGGTCACCATCACCGTCTCCCCGCGCCGGCCGTCGACGTCGACGCGCCACCCCGGATGGTACGACTCCTTGAGCACGACGACGCCGCGGCTCGCGAGATCGACCTCCGCGCTCCAGTCGTCCCCCACGCGGCGGATGCCGCCCACCGTCATCGACGGAACCGTCAGGGGCAGCCGGATCGCCGGGAAGGGATCCCCACGACGGACGACGGGCGCCCCATCCCCTTCCGGCCTTTCGACGAAGACGCCGTACTCGCGGATCTCCGGCAGCCCGCTCTTCAACCATGCGGACGACCAGTCGTAGACTCCCTCGCTTCCGCCCGCGATCCGGCAGGCGACGGTCCCGGCGCCGATGCGGCCGGACGAGGGCCCCTCGAAGATCCGGAACCGGCCGTGGGTCGCCACGGGCTTCAGGAAGTCGGGAGCCGGATGGCTCGCGTCGTAGACCGCGTAGCGTACGTCGAAGACGCCGTACTCGGCCGGCCGCGTCTCGTCGAAGAGGACCATGGTGTCGCCGGACCGAGACATCGAGTGGTAGAGGAACGCGAGCGCGTCGAACCGGCCGAGGCTCAGGCGCGCGTAGATCGGAACGCTTCCAGTCTTGAACTCCTTCCCCCAGCCGGCGGCGAGCCCGGGGTAGATCCGTCCGGGCGCGCGGCCCTGAAGCTCGGCGAGATGCGTCGCGAGCCCCTCGAGGTCATTCCTCTCGGCGGCGATCGCGCGCTCGCTCGAGGCCGCCCAGCCGTCCCCTTCACGGACGAACGCGTGGCGCTCCGTCGCGGCGGGGGCGAGCGCGATCAGACCCACCGACGCCGCGGCCATCGCCCCCGCGCGTCCCGGCCGCCTCTCACGGACCCAGGTCATGAGCGCGGCGAGAGCTGAGCCCGCGAGGAGAATCGCGAACAGATGGAGGCCGCCGATCAGGCGGTGAAGGTGCAAGTCGAGCGGAATCCCGGCGAGACGCAGCAGCACGCCCCAGGTCGGCCGGCCGAAGTACAGCGCGACCCAGGCCATGAACCCCGCCGCCGCGAACCGCAGGGCGGCGGACGCGCGCCGCGCCGCGGCGCGAAGGAGCCCGGCGCCCGCGAGCATCGTCACGACGGGGAAGCGCCCGTGATCGAGCAGCTCGCCGCCCAGCAGCCGGCCGAGGACCCACTCGTGGCCGAAGGAGTCCCATTTGAAGGCCGACTCCCACCGGCTGTGGTTGATCGCGTCGCCGTCCAGAAGCATCGGGACGGTGAAGAAGGCGGTGAGGATCGCGGCGACCGCCACGACGACCGCCACGCGCGCGAGGGCGCGGACGAGGCCCACCTCGCGCCTCACGACCGCCGCCGCGATCGCGAGCGACGCGGCGGCGACGTAGGCGTAGATCGCGTGGCTGAGGATCGTGAGGCCGAGGAGAATCGCCGCCGGGAGCCTGGAGGCGCGCCCGCGGATCGCCCGGACCCCCGCGCCGATCGCGAGCGGCAGCAGATCCATCGCCCAGAGCTGCGTGTAAAGTCCTGAGCCCCGCCAGACGTACGAGCCGTACTCGAGGCCGTAAAGCGATTCGGTCGAGAGGAGCGGCGCGATCGCCGCCGCGGCCGCGGCTTCACCCCGCGTGAATCCGATCCATCGCGCGCCGGCGAAGACGCAGAGAGGGAACGCGAGGAGGAGGGAGAACTTCAACGCGCCGTACAGCGCGGGGAACTCCCCGTCCGGGACGGCGAGGCCGAGCGCGCCGGTGATGAGGTGCGGCAGCGGCTGATAGGCGTGCCAGAGCGGGTAGCCGAGCGACCAGTACGAGAACCACGGGTCGAGGGCCCCTGCGGGATCGACGCGCAGGAGATCCCGCGCTTTCAGCGACGCCGGAATGTGGAGCGCGTCGTCGTTGAGAGGGGTGGGGACGAGCGCAAGCTCCGGCGCGAGGAGCCAGATCTGGAAGAGAAGGACGCACGCGAGGACTCCCCGGGCGGTGAGAGAGGCGCCTCGCGTCAAAGGCGCCGACGCTTCAGCGGAGTGAGATCACGCGGCCGGACCATCGGCGCAGTTTAGATCGCGCGGGCCGGTTACTGGACCCTGCAGCAGCGGGCGGAGCACGTGATCGTCGCGGTCCCCGACGTCGCGCTCTCATTCCACCCACGGCACCTCCAGAAATCGCCGTTTCCCGGGGCGCTCTGCCAGATGGGGAATGGGCTCCCGACGCCCCCCTGGTTGAACCCGCCCCCGGTGAGGGTGAAGCCGCTGGCGGTGTCGCAGGTCGGTGAGACCATCGAGAACGAATTGCCCGGCAGGACGTCCTGGTTGACCGAGAGCGTCACGCAGGCGAGAGAGCCGCCAATCGCGCCGGTCGGCCCCGTAATCCCAGTGGCTCCGAAGGGCCCCGTCGGGCCCGTGACGCCGGTCAGTCCCTGGATGCCGTCCTTTCCTTGAATCCCCTGAGGACCGCTCGGGCCAGACGGGCCCGCGATTCCTTGAATTCCCTGGAGCCCCTGATTTCCCGTCGGGCCGTTGGGACCCGCGATGCCCTGCACGCCCGTCGGGCCGCTCGGCCCGGCGAGTCCCTGGATCCCCTGCAGCCCCTGCACTCCCGTCGCGCCCGTTGGACCGCCGGCGGGACCAAGGGGTCCGGAAGGGCCCGTCACGCCGGTCGGGCCGAGGAGACCCGTCAGGCCCGTCGGGCCGATGGGGCCGCTCGCGCCGACGAGTCCTTCGAGCCCCTGCACTCCGGTCGGACCGGTGGGGCCGGTCGGCCCTCCCGGAGGACCGTTGGCCCCGGTCGGGCCCTGCGGCCCCGTGCCGCCTGTGGGCCCGGTTGGGCCCGCGAAGCTCGGGTTGATCTTCACATCGACCGTCGCGAGAGGGTCGAGCGGGTTCACGGTGCCGTTCGACGGGTTGAGGACGAGGCTTCCGTCCGACGACGAGATCGTCCGGATGGGCTTCGGCTTCTTGAGAGACGCGGCCGCCGAGACGTCGACATCGGGCTCCGCCGCGCCGGCGGAACCCCGGAGCGTCGCCTTCCCTCCGCCGCTCAATCGGTAAACGCCGCGCTCGCCCGCGCTCGTGCCTGGATCGCCGTGAGGATCTCTCACCGCGACGGCGAGGCGGTACCGCTCCATCGACTCGTCCATCCCCTCGGGCTGCACGAACAGGACGTAGTCGGCATCCGCCCCGAGCGTCATCGGCGTGAGGCCGCCGAGAAGGACCGTGTAGCGTCCGCCCTGAAGCGTGAGCGAGTGCTTCTCCTCCCAGACGGGAGAGCCCCCGCGCGCGCCGTCGAAGATCTGGAAGACGAGCGCGTAGTCGCCGCTGAGGGGCCGTCCGTCGGCATCGCTCAGGGAGCCGGAGAACTTGACGAGGTTGCGGGCCGGCCTCTCGGCCCGAGCGGCTCCGGTGACGCAGAGGAGCAGAAGCGCGAAGAGTATCCACGTTGAACGCTTCAAGTGAGGACCTCTTTCTCGAGCAGCGCGGGCCGAGGCTGGTCTGGCGCAGGGAGAGACGGTGGCAGGGATCATTGTGTACCGCGACGGTGGCATCGCGTCAAGAGTAAAAGTCGGAACCACCTACTTCTTCCCGCCCATCTCCTGCCAGACCTGGTCGACGTTCTGCGGAAGGGACATGAAGCTCGCCTTCATGTCGGCGTACCCCTCGAGCCGGATGTCCCGCACCGCCTCCTCGAGCGTCTTGCCTGCGCCTATCGCCGACGCGACCGCCGCCCGGAGGTCATTCATGTACGCGCGGAATCGCTTCAGCTCGACGATCCCGGCCGCCTCCCCGTGGCCTGGGATGACGCGCGTGTCCGGCGGCAGCGTCTCGAGGACGCGGTCGAGCGTCTTGAGCCACCCCTGCGACGAGCCGCCGCCGTCGATGTCGATGAACGGGTACGTCGCGTTGACGAAGACGTCGCCCATGTGCACGACCTTCCGCTTCGGGAAATAGACGATCGAGTCGCCGTCGGTGTGCCCCGGCGCGACGTGGAAGATCTGGATTTCCTCGTCACCGAGGTAGAGCTTGATCGAGTCCCTGTATGTGATCGTCGGAGCGGCGACCTCCTCGGGCTTGAACCCCTCCGCCGCGCCGAGCATGGCCTTGTAGAGCTGCGTCCGCCCCTCGAGAACCTTCTTGTACGCGGGATCCATCGGCCGTCCCGACGACAGGAGCGACTCGAGCTCCTTGATCCGTCCGGGGTAGGTCGCCTGAGCGAAGGGGGGGCCCATGAAGAGGTGGGTCCGGACGTTCTCGTGGCCGACGATCTCGGCGACCTTCGCGAAGTACCGGTTGCCGCCGGTGTGATCGAAGTGGTGATGGGTGTTGACGACGTACCGGATCGCGGCCGGCGACAGCTTCTTGATCTCCGCGTCGATCGCCGGGGCGAGCTGATCGAACTGCGTGTCGACCATGAAGACGGCGTCCTTCGACACGAAGATGCCGATGTTCCCCCCCTGCCCGTAGAGGCAGTACGCCCCCTCCCCCACCGGCTCGACCTTCAGCGCCCCCGCCTGGGGCGGCGCGGCGGCGGGCTTGTCGGGCGGCCCCATGTGCGCGAAGAGCGGCGCGCCCCCGGCGAGAACGAAGAGCAGGACGGCGATTCCGAATCGGCGCATCGAGGGCTCCTCCCTGAAGCTACTTCTTGAACAGCGAATCGAACCGGCTCCGGGCTTTCTCGCCCTGATTCCCGTCAGGTCGGCCGGAGCGCTCCTGGAAGTCGAAATACTCGCAGAAGTTCGCCCCTTCCTTGTCGCCGACGAACTCGGCCGCGGGCTCGCAGCACTGCCTCGGCGCCGACGTCTCGAAGAAGCGGCAGTTCTTGCAGCACTTGACGGACATCCTGCACTTCGGGCAGGTATCCTTCCGCGCGATCTTCCCTTCGGCGCGCGCCTCGGTGCCGCAGAACCAGCAGAGTCTCATCGCCCGGGAGCGTACCGAGCGGGGAGAGGAGGTGTCAACAATTCCCGCCCTGACCCGGATCCTCCACGCGTGCGTCCTCGTCGAGGGGGCGGGGGCGCGCGTTCTGATCGACCCGTGCTTCGGGTTCTTCGCGCGCCGCGCGCGCACGTCCCGCATGTTCGGGATTCGGATGCCCGCGCCGGGGCTCGAGCCTCAGGATCTGGGCCGCATCGACGTCATCGCCATGACCCACGCGCACGAGGATCACTTCGATGCGGAGGGGCTGGCGCGGCTCCCCTCGAAGAGGGCGCTCGTCCTCGTCGCGACGCGATCGCAGGCGAGGGCGGTGCGCCGCCTCGGCTTCGCCGACGCGTCGGTCCTCGCGCCGTGGGAGAGCGCGGCCTCCGGAGCGTGCCGCATCCAGGCCCTCCCCGCGCGCGCCCCGAACGCGGCGCGCGAGATCTCGTTCCTGGTCGAGATGGCGGGGCTGCGCCTGCTCCACGCCGGGGACACCGCCCGTCACGCCGGCTTCGGCGAGATCCGCGAGCGATGCCGGCCCAACGCGGGGTGCCTTCCCGTCAGCGGCACCGCGCTCGCGGGAGTGCGCCTCACGATGACCCCCGCCGAGGCCGCCGAGGCGGCCGCCGCGCTCGGAATCGCGGTCGCGATCCCGATCCACGCCGAGATGCGCTTCGAGAGGCTGTCCCGGCTGCTCTATCGCGCGCGCGGCTCGGCCGCCGAGTTCGCGGAGCGCGCCGCGCGCGTTGCCCCGGGAGCCCGGGTCCTCGACGCCCCGCGCGGGACGCCGATCGATCTCGCGCCGTATCTTGTGGATTCCCGGCCGGGTGACTAATCTCCGCGACGTGACCGTTACCGCCGGATGTCTCCTCGTTGCCGCCACCCTCGCCGCCTCCGTGCTCCTCGAGGCGGCGCCGATCGCATCCCCCGAGGCCACAGCCCCGGGGGCGCCGCCGGAGCGCGTGGTCAGCCCCGACGAGCCCGCCCCGGCGGATGGCGGCCCGGCCCGCATCCTGACCAGCCGCGAGATGGCGCTCAGGGCCGAGAGGCTCCTCGACGAGCCGGAGAAGGCCCAGGTCGACGCGGCGGTCACGCTTCTCGAGTCCGCCCGGGCGATGGATCCGACGGACGGCGTCGTCCTGGCCGGCCTCGCGCGCGCGACGGCCATCCGGTTCCTGCGCCGATGGGACGCCGACGACGCCCGCATCGACCAGGCGGTGGATCTCGCCCGCAAGGCGGTGATCGGATCGCCGGACGACGCCCGCGCGCACGCCGCGCTCGCGCTCGCCTCGATGATCGCCGCAGACCGCGCGGCGGAGTTCGACGAGGCCGATCGCGCATGGGGACTCAAGGCGGACTCGAGCCCCCCGTGGGTTCACGAAGCGTACGCGCAGACGCTCATCGCGCGAGGGGACGCGCCCGAGGCCCTGCGCGTCCTCGCGGAGCTCCGCAACGGCGTCCCAGCGCGCTATCAGACGTATCAGATGGAGGGGCTCGCGCAGCTCGATCTCGGGCACCTCGAGGAGGCCCTCCTGGCGTTTCGCCGCGCCAATCTCCTCGCCCCGACGTTCCCGGGGGCGCTCCTCCAGATCGCCCTCGTCTGCGATCGGATGGGACGGAGGGACTACGCCGCCCAGATCTACCGGCAGGTCGGCGATCAGTTCCCGGAGCAAGGTCCGGCCATCCTCGTGCGCATGGCGGCGTCGCTCATCTCCCGCGGCAAGTACTCCGAGGCGCAGGCCGGGCTCGCGAGGGCGGAGTTCAAGACGCGACGGGGTCTCGGCCAGGGGACCGTCGTCTACCTGAAGGCTCTCTGCGCGGACCGGATGGGGCGGGCCGCGGAGGCCGCGGCGCTGTACCGGAGCGTCACCTCCGACTTCCCGGACGCGTCGTACGGCGGGGTGACGAGCGAGAGCCTGGCGTCCTCCGCCTACGAGGCGCTGGCTCGCCTCGAGCTCAAGGCCGGGCGCCAGAACGAGGCGGTGGGGCTGATGGAGCAGGCTCTCGGCCTCCCGCGGCCGGGGCTCAGCCTCTTCACCGGGCTCGCCGCGGTCTACAGCGAGTACGGTCTCCCGGCCGACGCGGCGGAGGTGTTGAGGCGCGGCGCCCTCGTCGATTTCGGCCCGCGATCGGCAGGCACGAAGGCCGGGCTCTACGTTCACTGGGCGCGCGCCGCGAAGGCCGTCGCCGACGGCGGAAAGTCCGCGGCGATGGTGATGCCGGCGCTCGAGCGGGACGCCGCCGCCATCCGCCGGCACGGGGACGTCGCCTCGTTCCTCGAGGCGGCGCGGGCCTGCGCCATCTCGGGAGAGAGATCGCGCGCGCTCGAATGGCTCCGCCAGGCGGTCGCCCAGGGGTATTCGAAGCTCGACTGGATCGGCTCGGACCCCGAGATGGGATCCCTCACCGCCGAGAAGGAGTTCGCCGAGCTGCGGGGTTCCGCTCCCAGCCCCTGATCGAGCCGGCAAACCCTTTTGACGGCTCGAGATCCTCGATGCTACGCTGCTCTCCGGGAAGGGCAACGGGCGCCTCGTCAGGCGTGTCGAATACGTAGATGCCATGCCGTGCAGCTCCCCTGCGATTGTTCGCGCTGATGATCTGCGCGACGATGGTCTGCGTCACCCCTTCCGGCGCCGGCCCCCCCGTCCCTTCCCACCCCTCCACCGGCGGAGCGGAGGCCTCCCTCGACGAGGGAGCCGCCCCTTCCCGGAGCTTGAGCACGACGACGATCACCGCCCGCATCCGCCCGAAGCGGGTTCGCGCGGGAGATGCGTTCACCGTGGAGGTCGTGGCGCACGATGCCTCGAACGTCTCCGCCATCTTCTTCCATCTGGTCTTCGACCCCGCGCTGGTCGTTCCGGTCCCCGACGGCTTCGCCGAGGGGGGGTGGTTCCACAGAAACCACGCCACCACCCGCTTCCTCGCTCGGCCCGCCTCCTCCGGTGAACGGATCCTGGTGGGCCTGGCCCGTCTCGGCCCCGGGGGCGCGGGGGGCGCGGGAGTGGTCTGCCGCCTCACCTTCCGCGCCCTCGCCGCCGGGGACACGGCGCTCGCGTTCGACCGCGCCGGTCTGACCTCCCCCGGAGGCGCCGAGATCCCGTCGCGATTCAACGGCTCGACGCTGAAGATCCGCTCCGCCCCCGGCGCGGGAGCCCCGTAGCATGAGACGGCACGAGGGTCGGGGTGCGCGGCTGACATGGCTTCTCGTCGTCGCGTGCGCCGCGGCCGCCGCGCTCTTCCACTCCGCGCGCGCCGCATCCCGGCCGACGCACGCCGGGCCGGTTCGGCTCCTCATCGACAAGGACGGATCGTGGGCCCAGAGCGCCGCGGAGCTGTCGCGCTCCGGCATGCGCGTCGTCGACGAGCTCGACTCGTACGTCGTCGCCGAGTTCGCCGCCGATCCCGGCGCCGCCGCGCTGCGCGCGAAGGGTCTCCACGTGCGAAGACGCCTGGCCGACGGGGTCCACCTGAGGCGGCGGACGGTGACGCGCGACTCCTTCGCCGCGGCGTCGCCGGCGGCGGGCCTCCACCTCGTGCGGTTCTCACGACCCGTGCGAGGGGAGTGGATCGACGCGGTGAGATCGCTCCCCGGGTCGCGCGTGCTGATGGCCCTTCCCGGCGACGCGTACGTCGTCTGGCTGCCCGACGCCGCCGCGCGGAAGATTCGTCTCCTGCCGGCGCCCGTCGACTTCGCCGGGATTCTCCCGCCTCGCGATCGCGTCAGCCCCGAACTCGACGGCCTCGAAGGTCCGATCGACGTGACGCTCGCCTTTCCGGACTCGCCCGCCGGAGCCGCGGCCGCCGCCGCCGCGAGGGACCGCGCCACGTCGTTCCCGATCGCCTCCCCCCGCGTCCCCGGGATGCTCGCGGTGACGCTGACGATCGCAAGGGGCGCGCTCGACGAGATCGCCGCGTGGCCCGAGCTGGTCTGGGCCGAGCCGTACCGCGCCCCGGTCCGGCACGACGAGATCCCCTCGCTGATCACCGCCGGGCTCGTGGCGGGGGGACGGCCGCTCTCGCCGCAGTACCGCGCGTGGCTCGCCTTCCACGGCCTGGACGATCTCTCGTCGACCATCGTCCAGATCGTCGACACCGGGATCGACACCGGCGGCCTCGGCGCCTCCCATCCCGCGCTGGCGGGCCGCCTGGCCTTCGCGCGCGACGAGACCGGGGAGGGGATGCTCGACGACTGCGTCGGGCACGGGACGCACCTCGCGGGGATCATCGCGGGCGACCCGCCCCTTTCGGTCCGGCTCAGCGACAGCGACGGTTACGAGCTTGGGCTCGGCGTCGCGCCGACGGCGCGCGTCGGGTCGTCCCGCATCTTCGACTGCGCGGGGAACGGAGCCCTGACGCGATCGCTCTCCGAGATCCTCGAGGACGCGTGGCGGCGGGGCGCGCGCATCAGCAACAACTCGTGGGGGACGGGCGGCGCGAACTACGATCTCCTCGCCCGCGAGTTCGACGGCCTGGTCCGCGACGTCGATGGCGATCCGACGAACGGCGACCAGCCGATGATCGTCATCGCCTCGGTGGGGAACCGGGGGAACCTGGGTCCCTTCACGATCGACTCTCCCGGGCTCGCGAAGAACGTCGTGGGCGTCGGCGGCACCGAATCGTTCCGCCCCGACGGAACCGACGGATGCGGCTTCGGCCCCGACGAGGCGGACGACGCCGACCAGGTCCGACGCACGAGCGGCCGGGGGCCCACGACCGACGGGCGGTTGAAGCCGGACCTCGTCGCGCCGGCCTCCCACATCTTCTCCCTCGTCTCCCAGTCCCCTCTCTACACCGGCCTCGGGCTCTGCGACACTTACCGCCCGGCGTCGCAGCGCCTGTACACCTGGACAGGCGGGTCGAGCCAGGGGACCGCGCACGTGAGCGGCGCCGCCGTGCTGGCGGTCGAGGACTACAGGAAAGCTTTCGGCCGGACGCCGAGCCCGGCGATGGTCCGATCGATGCTCGTCGCGTCCGCGAAAGATCTCGGCGGCTCTCCCGCAGGGGGCGGAGGGCTCAATCCGCACCGGCCGGGGACCGATCAGGGGTGGGGGCGCGTGAACGTCTCGGGGCTCGTGGGGCGCCGCCACCGCGAGGCCTTCGATCAGGCCGACCTCCTGACGTCTTCGGGGCAGACGGTCGTCAAGGGGCCGTTCCGCGCCGCGGACGCGAACCAGCCCGTCACGATCGCCCTGAGCTGGACCGACGCCCCCGGGACTCCGGCGGGCGACTCGTGGGTCAACGACCTGGATCTCGAGGTCGCCTCGGACGGGGTCACGTGGCTCGGAAACAACTTCGACGCCTCGGGAAACAGCCTCTCCGCGGGGTCCGCTGACGAGCGCGACAACACCGAGGTGGTCCGGCTCGCTCCCGGCCTGCGCCGGAGCTTCTTCGTCCGCGTCGTCGCGACGTCGCTCACCGGAGACGGCGTGCCATCCGCGCCCGGCGTCACGGATCAGGACTTCGCCCTCTACCTCGACAACGTGGCCTCGGTGACGCGCCGCGGCGAGATCAGCCTCGGCTCCGACGCGTACGCGTGCGGCGCCGTCGCCGACGTGGTCGTCGCCGACGCGGATCTCGCGGGCGAAGGGCGCGTGAGCGCGTCCGCGACGAGCGCGACCGAGCCGGCGCCCGAGCAGATCGTGCTCGACGAGGATCCCCCCGGGAGCGGCGTGTTCCGGGGGGGGATCCCGATTCGATCGGGGGCCGCGGCGCGTGACGGCGCCCTCGAGGTCGCGGACGGCGAGACGTTCACGCTCGCGTACGACGACGCCGACGCGGGGGCGGGAGGGCCCGCGCGCGCGACGGCGACGGCCGTCGTGCGGTGCTCGATCCCCCTCATCGACGGCGTCCGCGTCGAGAAGGCCGGCACCGATCACGTCGTGGTCGCCTGGCGGACCGATCGCGCCGCCGATTCGGTGGTCGTCGGCGACCGGGGCGTCTTCGCGTCGGACCCGACTCCGGTCCTCGATCACCGCGTCGTGGTCGATCGCCTTCAGCCGTGCTCCTCGTACCGGTTCCACGTCGCGTCGTCCGACGCCGCGGGGAGCACGGGGATCTTCCCGGCGTCGGGAACGCTCACCTTCTCGACGGCGGCGGACAAGCGCATCACGCTCTTCTCGGACGACTTCGAGTCGGGGGCGGGGCGCTGGACCCACGGAGGAGCGCACGACGAGTGGGAGCTCGGCGCCCCGCACTCGGGCCCCGGGCACGCCTTCTCGGGGACCCGCGCGTGGGCCACGCGCCTCGCGTCCCCCTACTCCGCGAAGGCGGACGCCTTCCTCGAGTCGCCGCCGATCGATCTCCGCGATCTGACGGCGCCGCGGCTCACCTTCAACCATTCCTACGACCTCCCGTTCGACGGGGCCGCGGGGTCGCCTCAGGATGGCGCCTGGCTCGAGCTGAGCATCGACGACGGAGCGACGTGGAGCGCCATCTCTCCGGTCCGCGGCTATCCGGTCGCGCAGGGGCCCGACAACCCGTATCTCCCCCCCGGATCGGGCGTCTTCGCGGCGTCGTCGCTCGGCTGGCTGGGCGAAACGTTCGACCTCTCCCCCTTCGAGGGGAACACGGTCCGGATCCGCTTCAGGCTGTGGCGCGATCCGGCCTCCACCAGGCCGCCGGGAGCCGGCTGGTACGTCGACGACGTCACCGTGTCGGCCGTGGCGCCCTGCCATCGAGGGACGCTGATTCTCGACGCACCCGCGTACGGCTGCTCGCAGGTCGCGCGCGTGACGCTCAGCGACTCGGACCTGGACCAGGACCCGATGCACAGGGAGGTGGCCTCCGCCGTCGTCACCGGCCCGGACGGATCCGTCGGCATCCTGCTCAACGAGACGGGGCCCGACACGGCGATGTTCGCGGGGGCGGTGTCGCTCAGCGGGACGGCGGCGCCCGGGAAGCTGAGCGTGGCGCCGGGTGACAGCTTCACCGTCAGGTACACCGATCAGGATCAGGGGGACGGCACGAGCCATTCCGTGGACGTGTCCGCGGAGGTTCCCGACTGCACGCCCCCCGCGCCTCCGTCGCAGCTCGTCGCGGAGCCCGACGGGGTCGGACGGCTCCGGTTGCGCTGGAGCGATCCCGCCGACGCCGACCTGGGCGAGATCAGGGTCCACTACGACTCGGACGCCCCGGGCCCGGCCTACTCGGGGCAGGGAGCCGCGGAGGGGGCCTCCCCGGTGCGCGCGGAGGTGCGCGAGCAGGAGACGCTCCTCTCCTCCCTCTCGCCGTGCGTGCCGAGGTTCCTCGCGCTGAGCGCGGTGGACGTCTACGGAAACGAGAGCGGTTTCAGCAACGAGGCCATCGGCGTCCCGCCGGGAGTGACGGCGTGCAACCGGGCCGCGCTGACGATCGCCCCGGCGACGCCGGTGGGCTGCGGACAGACCCCGGTCGTGACGGTCGAGGACGGCAACGCCGACTTGGATCGAAAGCTCGCCGGCCGGGTGACGGTCCTCGCCTCCTCACCCGCGGATCCGTCCCCGCTCATGTTGACGCTGACCGAGACGTCCCCGGCGTCCGGGAGGTTCGTCGGAGATCTTCCTCTCTCCGGCGGGTTCGTCCCCGGCCGGCTGCACGTGGCCGCCGGCGACACGGTGACCGTGACCTACGTCGATCTCGACGCCGGAGGCGGGGTGGCCGAGACGATTCGGCGGGAGATTCCGGTGGACGACTGCACGCCCCCGATCATCTCGGGCGTGCGGCTTTTCACCCTCGGGTTCGGGAGCCTGCGGCTCGCGTGGGAGACCGACGAGCCCGCCTCCTCGACGGTCACGTACGGGCCCGACCCCACGCTCGGCCTCAGCGCCGCGGGCGCCCCCGCCACGCGGCACCACGAGATCCCGATCTCGGGCCTCGCTCCCTGCACGACGGTGTACTTCCGGGTCGCCTCCGTCGACGCGCGGGGAAACGCGGCCGAAGCGGACGACGGCGGCGCGCCGTTCCACGAAGCGGCGGGGAGAACGAGCGAGGTCTTCTTCGACGATCTCGAGTCGGGGACGTCGGGCTGGTCGCACGGCGGGATCTTCGACGAATGGGCCGCGGGGCTCCCTGTGGACGGGCCCGGCGGGGCCTTCAGCGGCACGCACGCCTGGGGGATCGATCTGACCGGCCCCTACGAGCGCGGCGCCGACGAGTACCTCGTGAGCCCGGACGTCGATCTCGTCGGGCTCGACGCCGCCACGCTCACGTTCATGCACTGGTACGACATCTTCACCAGCGATCCCGGCCAGGGTCTCGACGACGGAGGGTGGGTGGAGGTGTCGATCGACGGCGGCGCGACGTGGACGTACGTGACCCCCGAGGGAGGGTACCCGGACATCATCGCCAACAACAGCGACATCCCGTTCGCGAGCCGCGTCTACGCCGGGACCACGCCGGCGTGGGAGCAGGCCACGTTCCGTCTCGACGCGTTCGCGGGGCATCACGTCCGGATCCGCTTCCATCTCTACCAGGACAGCATCGACGCGCTGAACGTGCCGGGGGCCGGCTGGTATCTCGACGACGTGCGCGTCGTCGGCGCGGCGGCGTGCCGCCGGGGGCGGCTGCGCCTGGACGCACCGGGCCGCGACTGCGGTGGCGCGCCCATCGAGGTGAGGCTCTGGGACACCGATCTCGACGCGGATCCGAACGCGCCGGACACCGCGACGGCGCGGGTCGTCTCCCCGAGCGACCCCGACCCGCTCGACGTCGCGCTCGTCGAGACGGCGCCGCACAGCGGCGCGTTCTTCGGCGTGGCTCCGTTCGGCCCCGCGGGGGGGCCGGGACAGATCAGGGTCCGGGAGGGGGACGTCGTCACGGCGACGTACCTCGACGCGGACGACGGCACCGGCGCCCCCGCCGCCGCAACCGACCGCACGCGCGTCATCGACTGCACCCCCCCCGTGATCTCCTCGGTGCGGAGCCGCGCGCTCACCTCGAGCTCGGCCGTCGTCGAGTGGGACACGGACGAGCCGTCGACGAGCGACGTGATGCTGCAGCCGGGCGGGGCCGTCTTCAGCTCCGCCGGCCTCACGGCGCACCACGCGGTCACGGTCTCGGGGCTCGCCCCGTGCGGCGTGTACCGGGTTCAGGTGGCCTCGGCGGATCGCGGGGGGAACAGATCCACCGACGACGGGGGCGGGCTGTACGCGCTCGACGCTCCGAGGGACGTCACGGTCCTCTCCGAAGGATTCGAATCCGGCGCTCCCGGATGGACCCACGCCGGCGTTCACGACCTCTGGCAGGTCGGGCGCCCCCTCTCAGGCCCCTTCGTCGCGTACCGCGGCTCGGCGGTGGCCGCGACCAACCTCGCGGGAAACTATCTCAAGGATAGGGAGCGGCAGCGGACGGAGAGCTGGCTCGTCTCCCCGTGGTTCAACCTCGACGACGCGAGCGCCGCCACGCTGACCATCCACCACGACTACGAGTTCACCCGTGACACCGGCGGAGACGGCGGGACCGTGGAGGTGTGGTTCAGGAACCAGTGGATGCCGATCGCGCCGACCGCCGGCTACCCGGGGGCCGTCCACACGGATCGGAGCGAGGCCGCCACGCCCGCGTTCACGAATTTGAGCCTCGGTTACGTGGAGTCGAAGTTCGATCTCTCGCCGTTCGCGGGAGGGCCCACGCGCGTCCGATTCCGGGCGATCGTGGACAACGGGACGCCGGCGGCCGCTCCCGGATGGTACCTCGACGAGATCACCGTCACGGCTCTCGCGGGATGCCGGGCCGGCCGCCTGGAGCTGGACCGCGAGGCGTACGCCTGCGGGCCCACGTCGGCCGGCGTCCTCCTCGCCGACACCGACCTGAACTCGAACCCGGCGCTCCGCGAGGCGGCGGTCGTGCAGGTCTCCGCCGCCTCGGCGTCGTTCCCCCTCGTGCTCTTCGAGACGACGGAGGCGTCCGGGATCTTCGAGGGGCGGATCGACCTCGCCCCCGCGCCGGCGTCCGGTTCCCTCGCGGTCGGCGAGGGGGACACGCTCACCGTGACGTACCAGGACGCCGACGACGGCACGGGGGCGCCGCGCGCCGTGACCGCGTCCGCATCGATCGCGGACTGCCGGCCGCCCAAGATCTCGCGCGTGAGGACGACGCGCGAGGACGACGGGACCACGATCCGGCTCGAGTGGGCCACCGACGAGCCCTCCACCAGCGAGGCGACCGTCGCGCCGTCGGGGGCGGTGCCCGAGAGCGTCTCGGACGTCACCCTCACGACGGAGCACACGGCGACGTTTCCAGGCCTGCCGGAGTGCACCCCGGCCGTCCTCTCCCTCGCGTCCGCGGACGACTCTGGAAACCGCAGCGAGATCCCGTCGACCGATCCCCGCCTCGCCACCGAGACGACGCGCCGGCGCGCGATCTTCCACGACGACATGGAGGCGGCCGACCCGGGATGGGTCCCGACGGGAAAACTCTCGGAGTGGCGCCGGGGCGTGCCGACCGTCGGCCCCCCCGGGGCCTTCTCCGGCGCGCTCGTGTGGGGAACCGATCTCACCGGGCAGTACGAGGCGGGATCGGATCAGACGCTCATCTCGCCGGAGATCGACCTCCGACAGGCCTCCTCGGCGACGCTCACCTTCTGGCACTACTACGACATCTTCGCGATCGGCTCCCCGAACGCGGAGGACGACGGCGCGTGGGTCGAGGTCGAAACGCCCACCAGCACGTCGCCCGTGTACATCAAGCCCGTCGGCGGCTACCCGAACACGATCGACCGCGACTCCAACCCTCCCATCGCTCCGGGGTCCGGGGTCTACGCGGGGAGGACCGGCGCGTGGAGGAAGGCGGTCTTCGATCTCTCGCCGTTCGCGGGGACGACGATCCGGCTCGGCTTCAGGCTCCGGAGCGACGTCCTCGGCGGAGGGGTGGGGTTCGGCTGGTACATCGACGACGTCGACGTGACGGAGCCCGAAGCGTGCTTCCCGGCCCCCCGGCTGAGCTCCGTCGCCGCGGCGGCGCTCGGGCAGGGGGCGTCGGGGGGTGCCGTCGAGCTTCGCGGGGCGGGGTTCCGGGATCCGATCACGCTCGACGCGGGCCCGGGCGTCTCGTTCCGATCCGTGAAGACCCCTGCCGCGGACTCCGTGACGGCCCTCGTCGACGTCGACCCCGGAGCGCCGGCGACCTCCCGCGCGCTGACGCTCACGAACCCCGACGGCCAGTCGGCCACTCTCGCCTCCGCCCTCGTGATCGCCCCCGACCGGCGGCGGGCGGACGTGAACGGATCGGGGGCCGTCGACGCCGACGATCTGGCGGCGATCGTCGCCGCCTTCGGCAGCTTCGCCGGCGAGCCGCGCTACCGGGCCCCAGCGGATCTCAACGCCGACGGCGCCGTCGACGGGATCGATCTGGCCATCCTGGCCTCCGTCTTCGGCACATCCGTCGTCCCGTGACCACCACCCGTGACCCCCGGTGACTTGACCGAGGTGCCCCCCCTCTGCGAGAATCACCGCGGCTCACCCGACGAACATGCACTCCACGCACACGCCAGAGACACGAGGCCATGGCCACCGTCATTCCCTTCCGGGGGCTTCTCTACAGCCCTTTGCGCGTGCCGGATCTCAAACCGGTCGTCGCCCCGCCCTACGACGTCATCTCGGCTGAGAAGGACGAGGAGTACCGCCGCAGGCATCCCCACAACGTCGCGCACCTGATCCTCCCCCGCCCCGAGGGGGAGTTCGACAAGTACCGGAACGCGGCGCGGCTGCTCTCTCAATGGCAGAAGGACGGCGTGCTCGTCCGGGACGAGACGCCCTGCTTCTACGTCGTCTCGCAGAGGTACTCCGTGAAGGGGCAGGGCGAGCGCACGCGGTTCGGGCTCGTCGCGCGCGTCCGGATCGAGGACGGCGACTCGAAGACGATCCTCCCCCACGAGCGCACGATGGACGCCCCCAGGGCGGATCGCACCGAGCTGCTCCACGCGACGCGCATGCATCTCAGCCAGATCTTCATCCTCTACTCGGATCCCGAGGGGACGATCGGGCGCTCGGTCGAGGCGTTCGGAGAGCGGCCGCCGGAGCGCTGGGCCGTCGACGACGCGGGGACCGAGGCGAAGCTGTGGCGCCTCACCGATCGGGGGATGATCCGGTCGATCACGGAGGGACTGCGCGATCGGACGATGTGGATCGCCGACGGGCACCACCGCTACGAGGCCTCGCGGGCGCTCCGGGACAAGCTCCGCGCCGAGGATCGATCGGCTCCCGGAACGCGATCGTACGATTACGTCATGTGCTACCTCACGAGCATGGACTCGGCCGGCGTGACGATTCTCCCGTACCATCGCGCGGTGCGGGACGTCGAAGGGCTCGACCGGGCGCACCTCCTCAAGAAGTCGCGCGAGTTCTTCGACGTGAAGGAGTTTTCCTTCGAGGGGTTCGACCCGCGCGCGGATCAGATCCGCCGGAAGCTTCGCGAGGCGGCCCGCGGCGGGCGCAACGTCTACGCCGCCTACACCGGGCCGGGGGCGTTCCAGATCCTGCTCGTGAAGGAGTCGCTGGATCGCGCGCGCCACCTCGAGTCGCTCGCCGAGCCGCTCCGCCACCTCGACGTCTCCGTCCTCCATCACCTCCTCCTCGAGAAGTCGCTCGGCCTCTCGCTGGAGCGCCAGCGCGAGGAGGGGGGACCTCTGCGCTACACCGACGACATCGACCGCGCCCTGGCGTGGGTCGACGCCGGCGAGGCCCAGGTCGCGCTGCTCCTCAATCCCACGGCGAAGGAGCACCTGATGGCGGTCGCGGGCGGCGGGCTGCAGATGCCCCAGAAGTCGACGTACTTCTACCCGAAGGTGCTCACCGGCCTCGTCATGAACCCGATCGATCCGGTCGACGAGGTCGCAGAGCCCGCCCCGGCCGCACACGCCGGCTGAAGGCTTTCGCGTTGGATCGCGCGCGCGTCGCCGGGATTCTCGACGAGATCGCCCTCCTCCTGGAGCTCAAGGGGGAGAACCCGTTCAAGGCGCGGGCTTTCTCGAACGCCGCCCGCACGATCCTCTCGCTGAACGAGGACCTCGCCGCCCTCGTGGCCCGCGGCGATCTCGGCAAGCTCAGGGGGATCGGCCAGGCGCTCGAGGAGAAGATCGGCACGCTCGTGACGACGGGCGCCCTCCCCTACCACGACGAGCTGCGGCGCGAGGTCCCCTCGGGGCTTCTCGACGTCCTCGGCGTCCCCGGGCTCGGCCCGAAGAAGGTCCGCGCGCTCCACGAGCAGCTCGGCGTCGACTCGCTGGCGGCCCTCGAGTACGCCTGCCGGGAGAACCGGCTGGCTTCGCTCACCGGGTTCGGCGAGAGGACGCAGGCGAAGGTCCTCGAGGGGATCGAGTTCCTGAGGCGCCAGCAGGGAAGATTCCTCCTCAGCGAGGCGACGGCCCGCGCCCGGGAGATCCTCGCGCTCGTCGAGGCGCTGCCCGGCGTCTCGCGGGCGGCCATCGCGGGGAGCGTGCGGCGGCGGTGCGACGTCATCGCCAACCTCGATCTCGTCGCCGCGGCGGCGGACGCGAGCTCCGTCGCGGCCGCCTTCGCCTCCGCCCCCGGGGTCGAGGGGGTCGTCGAGGCCGGAAGCGACCAGGCCTCGGTCCGGATGGGCGGCGGCTTCGCCGTCCGGCTTCGGGTCGTGAGCGACGCCTCCTTCGCGTGCGCCCTGCATTACTTCACCGGCTCGCGCGCGCACAACACGGCGCTCGCGGCCCGGGCCTCCTCGGATCGATTCCGCATGACGCTGACACCCTCGGGGCTGGCGCGATCCGCCGCGAGCGCGGGAGGCGCGGGGAGCGTCCGCTGCGACACGGAGGAGGATCTGTTCCGCGCGCTCGATCTTCCGTTCATCCCTCCGGAGATTCGCGAGGGGGCGGGCGAGATCGAGGCGGCCGAGTCGGGCGCTCTCCCCCGCCTCGTGGAGCGCCGCGACCTTCGCGGCATCTTCCACGTCCACAGCACGTGGAGCGACGGGCGCGGAAGCCTCGAGGAGATGATCCGCGCCGCCGCGGAGGCCGGGTACGCCTACGTGGGGATCTCCGACCACAGCCGGACCGCGGCCTACGCCCGGGGGTTGAAGGAGCCCGACGTGGCGCGCCAGCGCGAGGAGATCGACGCGCTGCGCCCGAAGTTCCCGTCGACCCGCATCCTCCACGGCATCGAGAGCGACATCCTGCCGGATGGCTCGCTCGACTATCCCGACGCGGTCCTCGGCGCGTTCGACTTCGTCATCGGCTCCGTGCACAGCGGGTTCGCGATGCCGCTGGCCGACATGACCCGGCGCGTCGTGCGGGCGGTCGAGAACCCCTTCCTCACGATCCTCGGCCATCCGACCGGACGGCTCCTTCTCGGACGCAAGGCCTTCGCGGTCGATCTCGACGCGGTGATCGCCGCCGCCGCGCGCTCGGGGGCCGCGATCGAGATCAACGCCAACCCGCACCGGCTCGATCTCGAGCCCGCCCGCGCTCGCCAGGCGCGCGACGCCGGCGTCCCCGTCGCGATCAATCCCGACGCGCATGACGTCTCGGGGATCGGCGACGTCGAGTACGGGATCGACACCGCGCGCCGGGGATGGCTCCGGGCGGAGGACATCCTCAACGCGCGGCCGTGGGAGGAGATCGCCGCGGCGCGGGATCGCCGTCGGGGCCGGGCGTGAGCGGCGCCACATCCAGGGAGCGGGCGCGCGTCGCCCGCGTGGTCGGCGCCCTGATCGCGGCGTACCCCGACGCGCGGTGCGCCCTGAACTTCGGAAACCCGCTCGAGTGCCTCGTCGCGACGGTGCTGTCGGCGCAGTGCACGGACGCGCGGGTGAACCTCGTCACGAAGGATCTCTTCCGAAGGTACCCGACGGCCGCCGACTACGCCGGGGCGGCGCGCGAGGAGATCGAGGAGGCCGTCCGCTCGACCGGCTTCTTCCGGAGCAAGGCGCGCTCGATCCAGGGGTTGGCGGCGGCGCTCGTCCGGGATCACGGCGGGAAGGTCCCGTCCTCGATGGAGGAGCTGATCGCGCTCCCGGGCGTGGGAAGGAAGACGGCGAACCTCGTCCTCGGAGAGTCGTTCGGCATCGTCTCCGGGATCGTCGTCGACACGCACGTCCACCGGCTCTCGCGCCGCCTCGGCCTGACGGCTCACGACGACCCGGTGAAGATCGAGCGCGACCTGATGGAGGTCGTTCCCGCGTCGGAGTGGATCCCCTTCGGGACGCGGATGATCACCCACGGCCGGGCGATCTGCGACGCCCGGAAGCCTCGGTGCGCGGAGTGCCCGCTCCTTGCCGACTGCCCGGCGGGAGTGGAGCTCTCCGGGAAGAGGTCCTTGACGGCGCCGCGCCGGCGAGGCTAGATCGAGGCCCGCACGACACGGAGGACGCATGGCGTTCAAGGCTCCATGGCTCGAGGACACCGAGGCGGCTCCGGCCGGCCCCGCCGCCGAGGCCCCGCATTGCAAGTTCATCACGTCGTTCGGCGGCGCCGCCTACTGTCTCGATCCCCCCTATCTCCTCGGCTTCTGCGAGTTCCACTTCGGCGCCTTCGAGCGCGGCGAGATCGATCTCGAGGGACGGATCGCCGACACGCTCTCGGACCAGACCCGCCGCCGCGCGATCAATTTTCACGGTGTCCGGCTGCCGGACGACGTCAAGCCCCGCCTCTGAACCCCGCCGCCGCGCGCGCGGAGATCGCCGAGAGGGCCCGCGAGCTGGGATTCGACCACCTGGGCGTCTCGGCCGCGACGCCGCCGGCGCAGGTCGCCCGATTCGACGAATGGGTGGCGCGCGGCCACCACGGCGGGATGGACTATCTCGTGCGGGGGGCCGCCGAACGACGGAGACCTTCCCTGCTTCTCCGCGACGCGCGATCGATCCTCGTCGGGGCGGTCCGTTACGACGCGGGCCCTGACGCGCCGGCCAATCCGCTTTCGGGAGAGGTGGCGCGGTACGCGAGAGGGAACGACTACCATCTCCGCGTCGGCGCGATGGCGTCGAATCTCGCGACGTTTCTCCGCACCCGGTACGACGCGCGCGCTGCCGAGTACGTGGACACCGGGGCGATCCTCGAGCGGCTCTGGGCCGCGCAGTCGGGGGTCGGGTGGATCGGGAAGAACGCGCTCGTGCTCAACAGGGAGAGCGGCTCCTACTTCTTCCTCGCGGTGGTCCTGACCGATCTCGAGCTGCCGCCGGACGCACCGGCCCTCGACGAGTGCGGCCAGTGCTCGCTGTGCATCGAGGCGTGCCCCACCGGGGCGATCGTCGAGCCGAAGGTCGTCGACAGCCGCCTTTGCCTCTCGTACCACACGATCGAGATGCGAGGGGAGTTCCCCCGCGAGCACCGCGAGGCCGCGGGGGCGCACCTCTTCGGCTGCGACGCGTGCCAGACCGCCTGCCCGTGGAATCGGGACGTCGCACCGCCGCGGAGAGCCGCGGAGGAAGACGCGGAGGCGGCGCTCGATCTCGTCTCCGTCCTCTCGATGAGCCTCGCGGAGTACACCGAGCGCTTTCGCGGGAGCGCGATGAAGCGCGCGACGTACCATGGGCTGAGGCGCAACGCCGCGATCAACCTGGGCAATGCCCTGCGCGCCGCGGGGGAACGATCGGCGCCGGACCCGCACGCCATCGCGGCCCTGACACAGGCCGCTTCGGACCCCGAGCCGGCGGTGGCCGAGGCCGCCTCCTGGGCTCTCGCCGCGATCGACTAGTTGTCGGCGCCCGGCGGGACGACGCCTGCGCCGCCGAGCGTCTCGAGGTACGCGAGGAGGGCTTCGCGCTGCTCGTCGGTCAGATTCGGCTTCGGCATGCGCGCGTTGGGATCGACGGCGCGCGGCTCGTCGAGGTAGCTCCTCATCCACTCGAGGCTGCGGCGGCGCGCGACGACGGTGAGGTCGGGACCTGCCTGGCCGCCCGTTCCCGAGATCCGGTGACAGCGCACGCACCGCTTGCGCTCCATCAACACGCGCCCCGCGACCTCCGGGGGGCCGGGAGGGAGCCAGCGCTCGTCGTAGAGGCTCTTGCCCCAGAGGGCCAGCGCCGTCACCCCCGCCACGACCACGGCGGCGAGCGGCCAGCTCTTCCGCGGGATCACGAGGCCGCGCCGCCGCGAGACTCCGCCTCGCGCAGGGCGGCATCGAGGCGCGTCTGGAGCCTCACGTTCGCCGCGATGACGCGGATCCCTTTCCACATGGCGACGGCGTTGAGGGCGAGCGTGGCGAGCGCGGTCGAGTGGTGGAGCCAGACCGGCCAGATCCGGGTGTGCGCCCCTCCTCCGGTGATCACGGAGGCGATCGCGCCCGCGATGGCGAAGGTGAGCCAGGGCGAGAGGATGCGGTGGAACGAGGCCATCTCGGGGAGGTACTCCTTGAAGCCGTGCGGCCTCACCGCCTCCCGCACGTTGCCGCTGCTCCCGATCAGGTAGAAGAGCGTCATGGAGTGCGTGAAGGCCGGGACCATCGCCCCGAGGAACCCCCACTTGATGTGGGTCGCGAGGGGAACCGCCCCCGCGGCGGCGGAGTAGCCGAGCGTCACCACGGCGGCGACGCACAGGAAGGTGATGATCTGGAGGGTCTCTAGCGCTCGGGCCATCGTCGGGATCTCAGCTCGTTGCGGGTCGGACCGGCGGAGGATACGCCGTCGCGTCCACAAGTCGCGAGGCGAGCCGCGCGAGCGTCCCGTCGGGCCAGGCCGAAAGGGGGATCGACACGTCCTGCACGGTGATCGCCGCGCGCGTCCGATCGCGGAGGCGCGCCACGAGCGGCCCGCAGGGAGCGGCCCCTTCGCCGCGCGCGTTCACGACGACCACCCCTGCGCGGGCGACGAGATCCCACGTGTCGCTCTTCCACGTCTCCTCGGGGAGGCCCGGGGGGATGACCATCACCACGAGCGCGGGATCGACCACGGGGATGATCCGGTTCCCCTCGGTGACGAGCCTCTCGCCCCCCGCCAGGACCTCCGCGTCGAGATGGCGCCACATCTCCGCGTGGGCCCCCGGAACGGCGAGCGCCCAGAGCACGCGGGAGGCGCCGGCACGGGTGAGACGCCCCGTGTCGGTCCCCTCCCGTTCGATCACGCCTCTCTCGGAGAGGATCGTGTAGCGCCCGTGCAGCTTCCGGCACGCGCATTCGACCTCGGTGCGGGGGCAGTTCCGCCCGTCCCGGTACACGGTGGTGAACTTGACGGCCGAGAAGGCCCCGGGATGCGCCGCGAGGATCCCGGCCGCGAGAAGAGTCTTCCCCGACCCGTTCGCGGGGGCGCCAATCGAGAGGATTGGCCGGACGCTCATGGACCCTCCTTCGCCGCCGCCACGTCGCCGGGGGAGTTCAGGTTCACGAACGACCTGGTCGCCGAGAGCGCCGGGAACGATCCCTCGTCGACGAACCGGACCCTCACGCGCGAGAGGAGGTCGGACATCGCGCGGGATCCCTCGAGGAGGCACGCCTCGGCGACGCCGGCCGCGGAGGCCCGGTAGAAGGCGTGGAGCGGCTCGACCCTCCCGCGGATTTTCGGGACCAGCGCGTCCGCCTCGCCGATCCGCGCGGCGCGCGCCCAGAGCGAAGCGATGAGATCGGCGTCGAGGAACGGCATGTCGCACGCGACCGCGAAGAGCCACGGGGCGGGAGATGCGGTGAGCGCCGCGTGGAGCCCGGCGAGCGGCCCCTCCCCTTCGTGCCGATCGGTGACGACGGTCAGGCCTCGCGCGAGGAACGGCGCCGGGTCGTGCGACGGCGCGGCGGCGATCAGGATGACCTCGAAGATCGGCGCGAGCACCCGGAGCTGGCGATCGATGAGGAGGCTCCCCTCGAAGGGAAGGAGCGCCTTGGAGACGCCGCCCATCCGCGTGGCGCGCCCGCCCGCCAGGATGGCCGCGGCGGCGCGAGGCGCCTCAGGCCGGAGGGGGGACGTCATCCGGGAGACCCTCTCCCTCGTCCGCCCCCGCCGGCTCCGCGACGGTCGGATCGACGAAGATCGTTCCTCCCTCGGCCTTGACCTGGAAGGTCCTGACGCACCCCGGCTCGCCGCCGAGGCGTTTTCCGGTCTCGAGGTCGTACGTCCAGGCGTGCCGCATGCAGGTGATCTCCATCCCCTTCAGCCGGCCGGCCGAGAGGGGCGCCTTCATGTGCGAGCAGGCGTCCTCGATCGCGAAGAGGCGCCCCGCGACGTTGAAGACGACGATGTGCCGGAGCCCGATGCGCAGGGACTTCTTGCCGCCCGGCGGGATCTCCTCCTGCGCCGCGAAGCGGACGAACCTCAACGCCCCTCCCCGGCCGCGGCCCCCGAACGCGGCGCGGCGCTCCCCGCGTCGGTCCATGCCGCCCTGTCGAGGAACGCCGAGAGGAGATCCGAGACGCTCTCGAGGGCCGCTCGATCCCCCTTCGTGAAGGCGGCGGGCTCGTCGCTGTCGATGTCGATCTCGCCGAGGATGCGCCCCGACGCGCGGAGGGGCACGACGATTTCGGAGCGCGTCCTCAGGGTGCACGCCAGATAGCGCGGATCGGCGTGGACGTCGTCGACGACGATCGTGACCCCCTCCCGCGCGGCCGCTCCGCAGATCCCCTTGTCGAGCGGGATGAGGCGGTGCGGCGTCGGATGCCCGATCTCGTGGGCCAGCGAGAGCATCGTTCCCTCGAGGAGGTAGACCCCGGCCCAGTGGAAGAGAGGGTTCGACGCCTTGATCGCCTCGACGGTCCTGCGAATCGCGTCGGAGGCTCCCGTCGCCGATCGGAGGCTCGCCGCCACGATGCCCGCGAGCCCTTCGATTCCCGCCGTCACCCTCTCATCCCCCATACTTCCATCCCGTCTGTTCCATGGTGAGAGGCTTCGCCTCGCGCCGTTGCAGCGCGCCGACGACCTCGCCGACGACCACGCTGTGATCCCCGACCAGCTGGATGCTCACGACGCGGCACTCGAGGCTCGCCGGAGCGTCCATCAGGAGCGGCACCCCCGTCTCGCCGCGCACGAACTCGTAGGAGCCGATGCGGGTCCCGTCGGCCTCGGGCGACTTGAAGAAGGCGGCCGCGATGTCCTTCTGATCGCTCGCGAGAAGGTTGAGCGAGAAGACGCGCCCCTTCTCGAGGATGGCGTGCGCGCGCCCGTCGCGATTCACCCCCAGCATGAGGAGGGGGGGCTGGAACGAGCACTGCGAGACGAAGTTCGCCGTGAACGCGCTCGTCGTCTTGCCGTCCGTGACGCCGACGACGTAGAGGCCGTACGGGATCATCAGGAGCGCGCTCTTCTTCGCCTTCTCGTCCAAAGCTCCTCCAGGCCGCGTCGTTCCGTCCTGCCGCAGGATCTCAACTGTACTGTCCGCCGGCCGCGGCTTCAACCCGCACCCCCCCTCCGGATCGCCGCGTCGCGATCGAGGATGCGGTCCCGAAGGCACGCGAGCCCGTCGAGCTCGGCGCCCCGCGCGAGGATCATGACCTTGAACGTCTCCCCCATCCCCGTCGGGCTCATCAGCGAGTGGAGCGCGAACCGCCGCCTCACTCGCTCGCCCGCGCCGTCCGGCGACGCGTCGATCGCCAGAGCGGCGATCATCTCGGCGAGCCCCAGGGCGATGAGCATCTTCCTCTGCGTCGTCATCGCGAAGGACTCCCAGCCTGCCGCGAGAGCGGCGCGGGAGATCGACGTGAAGTCGACGTGCGACGTCAGGTCGTGCCCCCCGGGCTCGGCGAGCGGGTCGACGACGAGCTGATGGCGGCGGTACCCGACGAGGGTTCCGGCAAAGTGCCGGTCCGAGTAGAGATCCGCCGCTTCGTGCCCGTAGTCGATGACCACCGCGTAGCCGCGCCGGAGAAGCCCCGCGGCCTCCGAGACGAAGCGGCGGGCCAGGAGGTTCACCTCGGCGCGCTGTCCCTCCGCGAGGGTCACGCCGAGATCCTCGAAGGTCGCCCCGAGCTCGGGGGTCGACGGCTCGCGCGCGATCTCGATCAGACCTCCGCCGCCGTCCAGGCCGACGTGGATCTCCCGGAGCCGCCCCTCCGTCATCTCGACGAGATGCACGGGGAGCGCATCGAGGAACTCGTTCGCCACCAGGCAGCCATGGATCGGGCTCCGGCGGCGGAGCGCGCTCCACGTCGACCAGCGGACGCGTTCCGACAGCCCCGCGGCGCCGAGGAGAGCTTCCTGCTGCCGCCTCAGCGCGGCGCTCTCCTCGACGAGGTGGTACGCCGTGCGCGCGGCGAGCTCCGGGGCCTCGTCCTCGAGGGCGAGGAGAACGTCGCGGCAGAGCGTCCCCTTGCCGGGGCCGGGCTCCACGATCGAGAAGGGGCCTCCCGGGAGCCGCGAGGCCATCTCGGCGAAGGCGCGCGCGAGGAGCCGGCCGAAGGCGGGATCGACCTCCGGGCTCGTGATGTAGTCCCCCTCGGGCCCCATCGGGGGCGAGGGGAGGCTGTAGCGGCCGTGCCGGGGATGGTAGAGGGCCTCCGCCATGAACCCGGCGAAGGTGAGAGGGCCGTTCCGTCGAATGCGCCGTGCGAGATGGGAGAGGAGGCTCTCCTCCGTCATCCCTCGACCGTCTGCGGGCTCTTGACTTTGCCCGTCCGGATCTTCTCCTGGACGAGCATCAGCCCGTAGAGGAGCGCCTCCGGCCTCGGCGGGCACCCCGAGACGTAGACGTCGACGGGGACGATCTGATCGACCCCCTGCACCGTCGAGTACGTGTGGAACATCCCCCCCGAGGAGGCGCACGCCCCCATCGCGATGACCCACTTGGGATCGGGCATCTGGTCGTAGATCATCCGGAGGGCCGGGGCCATCTTCTTCGTCACGGTGCCGGCGACGATCATCATGTCGGCCTGCCTCGGGGAGAACGAAAGCCTCTCCGATCCGAAGCGCGCGATGTCGTACCGCGGGCCCGCCACCGCCATCATCTCGATCGCGCAGCAGGCCGTCCCGAGGGGCATCGGCCAGAGGGAGTTCTTCCGCGCCCAGGCGACGACCGCGTCGAGGCGCGTGGTGAGGAGAGCCTGCTCGAGGAGCGACTCGGCCTCGGCGGCCGTGCCGGTCGAGGTCTTCGCTCCCCGGATTCCCGTCAGCATGCGGCGCCCCTCACTTGTTGGCCCACTTGAGGATCGGATCGGGCCTCACGCCTCCGAGCTGGTACAGCTTTTCCTTGCCGAAGATCAGCTCCTTGCGGTCCCCGCCGGCGAACTCGTAGTCGTTCACGAGGAAGATCGCCTGCTCCGGGCAGACCTCCTCGCAGTAGCCGCAGTAGATGCAGCGGAGCATGTTGATCTCGAACGCCTCCGGGTACTTCTCGATGGAGTTCCCGGGCATCTCGCCCGCGCGGATCGTGATGGCCCGGGGCGGGCAGACGAACTGGCAGAGGTAGCACGCGACGCACTTCTCGCGCCCGTTCTGATCCTTCACGAGCGCGGGGATGCCGCGGTACCCCGCGGGAGGCTTGAACCGCGTCTCGGGGTACCTCATCGTGAACCGCCGGCGCAGCAAGTGGCGCATCGTGATCCACATCCCGCCGAGGATGCTCGTGAGATAGAAGCGATGCCAGAACGGCTGCTCTCGGTTGACGACAATCAAGGGTGAGGCCTCTCGCTCTCTTCCCGCGCTACGCGCGCGCGATCGTCATCTTGTCGATCTTGTCCTGGAGCCGCAGGATGCCGTGGAGGAGCGCCTCGGGGCGCGGGGGGCAGCCCGGGATGTACACGTCCACGGGGACGGCGCGATCGACCCCCTGCATCGTGCTGTAGGTGGGGAAGGGGCCGCCGCACGTGGCGCACGCGCCCATCGAGATGACCCACTTCGGGTCGGGCATCTGGTCGTAGAGCCGCTTCACGACGGGCGCCATCTTCTCGGTCACGGTCCCGGCGACGATCATGAGATCGGACTGGCGAGGCGTCGCGCGGTAGACGCCCGCGCCGAACCTGTCGATGTCGTAGCGCGAGGCGACCGCCGCCATCATCTCGATGGCGCAGCACGCGAGCCCGAACGACATCGGCCACAGCGCGGACTTCCGCGCCCAGTTGAAGATGGTGTCGATCGTCGTGGTGAGAATGTTGGGAGTGAACCGATTCTCGATGAAGCTCATTTCCATCTCCAGCGCGGCCGGCCCTGAGGCGTCACCGCCGCGGCAGGGCCCCCGCGCCCACCATGCTATAGTCGGCACCCGATTCGGAGGAACCGGCGGTCGACGCGGCGACGTTCGGAGTGCGACGGCCCGCTCGGGATTCTAGTGGCGGGTGCCGGCTCCGTCAACGCGGGCGCGGGCCGGGAGACATCGATGATCGCGACGTTCCTGCTGCAGCTCGGGGCGGGATGCCTCCTGGGTCTCCTCCCGGTCCCCGCCCGGGCCACGGGAATGGCGTTCAACCGTTTCGTGGCCGGCCTCGGCGCGTTCGTCCTCATGCTCGGTGTCGGGGCGTCGTTCCAGTCGGCGGGGCGCACGCCGACGGCTCCCGTGTGGGGGCTCGCCATCGTCGCCGCGCTCCTCTCGGCGGCCCTCGCGCACATGGGAAGGGTCGAGGGCTCCCGTCTACCCGCCCGGCTCGCTGCGTCGTGCGCCGTCGCCGCCATGGTCCTCGACGCCTCCGCGCTGGCGAAGGGGGCGGCATCTCCCGGGGGGATGACCGCCGCGCGCTACGTCCTCGACGCCGTGAGCTCGGCCTGGCTCCTCGGGAGCGTCCTCATCGCGATGATCCTCGGCCACTACTACCTGAACATCGCCGGGCTCGCGATCGATCATCTGGTGAGGCTCTGCCTCGTCTCGATGGCGGCGGTGGGGCTCCGGACGCTCGTCGCGGCGTGGGGGCTCGCCCATGACGGCCCGGGGTTGATCGCGCCATGGCTCCAGGGGGGCCTCGAGGGGGGCGGCGAGATGCTCTCGATCGTCGTCCTGCTCCAGCGGCTGCTCTTCGGGATCCTGGGCGCCGCGCTCCTGACGACGATGGCGTGGCGGACCGCGCGCATCAACTCCACGCAATCGGCGACGGGAATCCTCTACATCGGGTTCATCGCCGTGATCGTCGGCGAGCTCGCCTCGCGGTACCTTCTCTTCGGGACCGGCCGCCCGCTCTGACGCCGCGCCCGTCCCTCGCGCGCCCGAGCAGCAGCGACACGATCTGCGAGCGCTCCCGCGCGTCGCTCTCGTAGACACCCGTGAAGGCGGTCGTCACCACCGTCCCCGACGACCCGCGCCCGCCGCGCGCCGACATGCACAGGTGGGAGGCCTCTATCACGCACGCCGCTCCCCGCGGGCGGAGCCCTCGCGCCAGCTCGTCGGCGAGCCGGCGGGTGAGATCTTCCTGTATCTGGAGCCGGCGCGAGAGGCACCGCACGAGCTTCGGCAGCCTCGAAATCCCCGTGATGCGGCCGTCGGGCAGGTACGCGAGGTGAACGGTGCCGTGGAAGGGAAGCAGGTGGTGCGAGCAGGTCGAGACGAACTCGATCCCCCGGAGCGCCACGAGATCGCGGCTCCTCTCGGATCGAAGGGGGGTCAGGATGGCGGCCGGGTCCTCGCGATAGCCTGCGAGGAGATCGTCGTTCCACGCGCGGGCGACCCGCCCCGGGGTCCGGGTGAGCTCCCCTTCGAGGGCGCGGCCGATCGCCGCGCGGAGGAACTCGCGGATGCCGCGCGCCATCCCGGCGAGGTCCGCCCCCACCACCTTCGCCGCGCGGCGCGGCGTCACGAGGCCTCCCCGAGCGCCGCGCGCGCCGGCGACGTCAGGCGCCGCGCGACCTCGCCGATCGACGTGACGACGTCGTCGGGCTCGACCCCCGCGCCACTCGGCGCCCCTTCCCCGCGGCGATCGAGCCAGAGCGCGCGCATCCCCGCGGCCCTCGCGCCGAGGTAGTCCTCCCGCACGAGGTCACCGATGTGGAGAATCTCGGGCGGCGGGACGCCGAGCTCTCGAGAGAGCCTCGCGAAGAACTCCGGATGCGGCTTCTCCATCCCCTCGACCGCCGAGCACAGCAGCGCGTCGAATCGCGGCGTCAGCGAGAGGCGCTCCAGGAGCCCCGTCATCCGGCTGTCCCAGTTCGAGAGGATCGCGAGGCGGTACCCCGCGGCCCGGAGAGCGTCGAGGGCGTCGAGGACGTCGTCGTAGATCCTCCAGGCGCCGGGCGAGGCGAAGGCCTCGCGGAACGCCTCGACGCCCGGAGCGAGGCCCGGATCGACGCCGCACGAGGCGAGAACCTCGGCGACGACGCCCCCCCACCATCCGTCCTCGCCGCCCGGGAACGAGGAGAAACGGTCGCGCCCCGGCACGGCCAGCGCGGCGCGGCGGGCCCAGGCCGCCTCGAAGCCCCGGTGGCACTCCTCGGCGGAGACGGTCACGTCGTGAGCTCGGCAGACGTCGGCGTAGATCGCCCCCACTCCCGGCCACGCGCTGATGAGCGTTCCGCCCAGGTCGAAGGAGACGGCGCGCAGGCCGTCAGATCGCGGGAGCGACAACGATGTCCCCCTGGATTCTCGCCTGGCAGGCCAGGCGGTGAGTTCCGGCGAGGCCCAGATCGAGAAGCCGGTCCGCCTCGTCGGGGCCGACGGGGGTGAGCGATGGGGCGCCTCTCACGACGCGCACGCAGCAGGTCCCGCACAGGGCGTTCCCGCCGCAGGCGTGATCCATGACGTAGCCGAGCGCGCGCACGGCCTCGAGGATCGACTCCCCGTCCGCGCACACTCCCGACAGCCCCCGCGAAGGAAAGCTGACTCTCGGCATCGGCGTCGTCTCCGTCTACCGGCCGAGAAGGAGGTCGAGATCGGGAGAGAGCTCGACGATCTCCATCCCCTCCTCGGCGACCACCTGGCAGCCGCGGAGCTTTTTCGCCGCCGCCGCGCCCGGGACGCGGCAGGTGATCTCGCAGTTGCCGCACTCGTTGTTCCAGCAGAAGCGCCCCGACGCGATGGCGTCGCCCAGCAGGTACTGGAAGCCCCGGAGCAGGCTGTTGTTCTCGGGGATCTCCGTCTCCTTCCCGCGGACGGATATCTTGATCAGCCGATCGAAGGGGTCGAACAGATCGAGATCGATGTCCATCGGCTTCCCCGCGCTCAACGAGACGATTGGCCGCCGTCCACGGAGATGACGGCCCCGGTCACCCAGGCCGATTCGTCCGAGGCCAGGTAGAGCGCGAGCCGCGCGACGTCCTCGGGAGTCCCCGCGCGCCCCAGCGGCGCCTCGGGGAGCGCGCCGCCGTCCCCCGCCTGCGGCGCCACCGGAGACGACGGCGACGCGACGAGCCCCGGGCAGACGGCGTTGACGCGGATCCGATCCTGCGCGAAGTCGAGCGCCATGCTCTTCGTCAAGGCGACGAGCCCCCCCTTCGCGGCCGCGTACGCGGAGGCGCCCCGCGCCCCGTGGATCGCCGCCGACGAGGCGACGTTGACGATGCTGCCGCCTCCGCGGGCCCTCATCGGGATCACGGCCAGCCGCGAGACCATGTACGGGCCCTTGAGGTTGGCCTGGATCATCCGATCCCATCGCTTCTCGTCGGTCTCGAGGATGGTCCCGGGCTCCCGGGCCCCGGCCGCGTTCACCAGGATGTCGAGCCCGCCGAAATTGTAGATCGCTCCCTGCACGAGGAGCTCGACGCGGTCGCCCCTGGTCACATCGCCGCGCGTGAACGTGGCGACGCCGCCGTCGCGCCGAATCTGGCCAACGACCTCCTGGAGCGGCTCGGCGCGGCGCCCGGCGACGACGATCCTCGCCCCTTCGCGCGCGAAGAGTTCTGCGACGGCCCGGCCGATGCCGGAGCCACCGCCCGTGACCAGCGCTATCTTCCCCCGGAGGCGGGCGGAGCCGGGCGGCGCGGTGGCCTCGATCTCGGCCTCGGCCTCGCGGCGCCCCGGGATCTCCGCCGGGCTAGCTATGATTCTTCTCCGACGGCCCCTCGGTGGCGCCCTCGGGGCCGCGCGCCTCGTCGGGGATCGGCCGGCGGCCGGAGTACCCCGACTCGAGATCGTGGTAGTACGCGACCGAATCCTCGCCGACCTTCCAGCAGAGAAGGACCTCCTTCCCGTAGAGGCGCGCCGGGAAATCGACCAGCCCCGCGCGGACGTCCTTGATCTGGCATCCCATCGAGTCGACCTCGCCGAGCGCCGCCTTGATCTCGAGAAGCCTCTCGAAATAGTCCGGCGAGACGGGCGCGTCGAGGAGGATCTTCATCTCCCTGACGGCGTAACGAAACTCGGGCTTGTGCGCCCCGAGCCACGTCAGGCGATCCTGGATCGTCCCCACGATGTCGCGCAGGGCCGGCAGGGCCTCGTTGGCCTGCACGACCGTGAATCGCCTGGCCTCCACCGTCTCTCCCCTGGCCCCGACCATCCGGCGGCTCACGCCGAGAACGAGTGCCCGCAGCCGCAGCTGCCCGTCGCCTGAGGGTTGTTGATCTTGAACCCCGCGCCCTGAAGCGTCGTGGCGTAGTCGATCTGGATGTTCTCGAGGTACGGGGAGCTGAACCGATCCACGAGGACCCGGATGCCGTTGATGTCGAACGTCGCGTCCCCGTCCTTCTCGGCGTCCTCGAAGACGAGGCCGTACTGCAGCCCCGAGCACCCGCCTCCCTCGACGTAAATCCTCAGGGCGAGATTCTCCTTCCCCTCCGCGAGCATCGCCTCACGGATCTTTTCCGCGGCAACTTCGGTGACCTGGATCATTTTCGCTCCGCTCCTGTCTGGTCTGTCGACCCGGGGCCCATCGGGACCCTCGAACGGTCCGGCGCCGCCAAGCGCCCGGGGGCACGCCGGCGGTAATCCGCCAGTGCCTCCCGGATTGCCTCCTCGGCGAGCACCGAACAATGTAGTTTCGCCGGCGGCAGCCCGCCCAGGGCCTCCGCCACCGTTCTGTTCGTGATCTTTTCGAGATCTTCGAGCTTCATCCCGCGGATCAGCGTGGTCGTCATCGACGACGCCGCGATCGCGGCCCCGCATCCGAACGCCTTGAACCTCGCCTCCTCGACCACTCCGTCGCGGATCCTCAGGGACATCTTCATCTGGTCGCCGCACGCGGGGTTCCCGACGAGCGCCACGGCGTCCGGCTGCTCGAACTCCCCCACGTTTCGCGGGTTCTCGTAGTGATCGAGCACGATCTCCCCGTAGTCGGCGTAGCTAGACGACACGCGTCGCGCCCCCCCGCGCCTCCGCCCCCTCGTGGAAGGGAGACAGGGCGCGCAGCCGGGCGACCGCCCTCTGCAACCGCCCGGCGATCGTCTCGATCTGTTCGGCGGTGTTCGATCGCCCGAGCCCGAACCGGAGCGCGCTGTGCGCGTCGTCCTCCGCCACGCCGAGCGCGCGGAGCACGTACGACCCGCGCATCGCCCCCGAAGCGCACGCCGATCCCGTGCTGAGGGCGGCCGCGTCGCGAAGCGCCATCAGCATCGCCTCACCCTCGGCGTGCTTCACGGTGACGTTGAGATTGTTGGGGAGCCGGTGCACCGGGTGGCCGTTCATCGTGACGCCCTCGATCGAGCTCGAGATCCGGCGCCAGAGATCGTCGCGCAGGGCCGCGAGGCGCGCGCTCTCCCCGGTCATGTCGCGCATCGCCACCTCCGCGGCCTTCCCGAGCCCGACGATCCCCGGGACGTTCAGCGTCCCGGAGCGCCGTTTCTTCTCCTGCCCGCCGCCGTGCACCTGCGCCTCGAGGGGAGTCCGCTTCCTCACGTACAGGGCGCCCACACCCTTGGGACCGTACATCTTGTGCGCGGACATGGCGAGGAGATCCACGCTCATCGCCTCCACGTCGAGGGGGATCCGCCCCGCCGCCTGCGCGGCGTCGGTGTGGAAGAGCAGGCCGCGCTCGCGCGCAATCCGCCCGATGTCGGCGATCGGCTCGATGGTCCCGATCTCGTTGTTCGCGGCGTGAATGCTGACGAGGATCGTCCGAGGCGTCAGCGCCCGGAGCACCGACTCCGGGTCGACCCATCCATGCCGGTCGACCGGCAGGCGGGTGACGCGGAACCCCTCGCTCTCGAGCTCGTGGCAGGTCTCGAGAACCGCCTCGTGCTCGATGGCGCAGGTGACGATGTGGTCGCCCTTCGCGCGCGCCGCGCGCGCGGCGCCGCGGATCGCGAGGTTGTCCGATTCGGTCGCGCCGCTGGTGAACACGATCTCCGAAGGGGACGCAGAGAACAGATCCGCGACGTGGCGGCGCGCCGCCTCGACCGCGTCGGACGCCCGCTTGCCGTAGAGGTGCGTCGTGCTCGACGCGTTCCCGAAGTCCTCCTTGAGGAACGGGAGCATCGCGTCGAGGACCTCCGGGAGCACCGGGGTCGTCGCGTGATGATCCATGTAGCTCGGGAGCGTCGTCACGTGGCGCCGCCCGGCTTCGTCCTCGGCCCCGCGATGACGGACGACATCGGGATGAGCCCCTCCCGGCTCGCGGTCAGCTTCGTGGACAGGTCCTTCACGGTGATCTTCCTCAACATGCCGACGATGTCGTCCTGGAGATCCCACAGGACGCTCTGGAATCCGCAGAGATCCTGCTGGGGACACGAGCCGTCGGGCCTCGCGCACTCGACGAGGGCCATCGGCCCGTCCACCGCGCTCACGACGTCCGCGATCGAGATCTCCGACGCGATCCGCGCCAGAAGGTATCCCCCGCGGATCCCCCGGTACGACTTGATGAGCCCCTGCTTCGAGAGCTTCTGGAGCACCTTCGCGAGGAATTCCCGCGGTATGTTATGGTGCTCGGCGATCTCCCGCCGGTAAGCCAGCTCGCCGTCGGGGCGCGTCGCGATGTAGGCCATCGCCAGGAGCCCGTACTCGGCTTCTCGTGTGAGTCGCAGCATCGAACGCGTCCCCGCAAGGTGCGGACCGGCGGCACGCCCGCCCCCGCCCATCGGGTCACGAATCTCCGGGCTTCGAACGATACAGGACCGATTAAGTCGTATTTAGCGTACGGCACACCCTCAGGGCTGTCAAGGAGCGACCGCTGCCCCCGGAAGCTGCCCCTCGCACCTCCATCCCCTGTCCGGAGTGCGGAACCCCCTGGCCTCTCGAGGCGGCGATCCCCGTCGGGCCGGCCCCCTGCCCGAGATGCGGGAGGGTCGTCACCTTCCTTGGAGGACCTCCCGTCAGCCGCTCGGCCCCCGAGGTGTGCCCTGTCTGCGGCAGCCGGCATCTTTATTGGCGGAAGGACTTCAATCAGAAGCTGGGGTGCGCGATGGTGGCGCTCGGCGCCGTCTTGACGCCGTGGACGTACGGCATCAGCCTGGCCGTGATGGCTCTCCTCGATTTCATCCTCTACCAGTTCCTGCCGCGCGTCTCGGTCTGCTACGTCTGCAAGGCCTGTTTTCGAGGCGTGCCCCCGCATCCCGCTCACGGCCCCTACGAGCTGCTGACGGCGCAGACGTACGAGGCGCGGGCGGTCAACTGGGCGGAAGGCAAGCTCCCTCCGCCCTCCGCGCCGGCCCCGTGACGAAGCCGATTGTCCCGACATCGGGGACGCCGCCCGTTTGATACGATTCCCCCGGCGGACTATCGTGAGGGCAGGACCCCCACGAGGTGGCGCCATGAAGAGACATCACGACGACGCTCCCGCGCGCATCCACAAGAGCTACACCGCGCTCATCTGCGCCGACGGCAGGATCCTCCCCATCACTGAATCGATCGGCCGGCGCGTCCTCCGCGAGATCGATCCCGCGGGGCGAGAGGGGCGCGAGCTGCTGGCGTCGGGAACGGTCACGCTGTGGACCTCGGACGGCAAGCGGCACCAGAAGCTCAAGGTGGCCGAGATTCTCACGAAGATGAAGCGCGATCTCGATCGGAAGATCTCGTCGGCACCCCGGGACCCGCGGGTCGGAGCGCTCTACAAGAGCCTCGCGAAATCGGTGACGAACGCCCGCACGCGCCACTCGCAGTAGGCGTTTTCCCGCGCCTCAGACCAGTTTCCGGACCGCCTCCGGAGCCCCGTCAAGGCGCTGCCGGATCTTCGGCAGCGCCTTCGTCGCGGCCTCGCGCCCGGCGTCCATCAGGCGATCGATCCGGCTGAAATCGAGGAGATCGAACCCCTCCACCGCGGGCTGGATGCAGAGATCGAAGGCCGCCGACTTCGTCTTCATGATCTCGTACCCCTCGATGGCGATGACGCGCCGCAGCGTCCGGAGCAGGCTCGGGTAGTCGAGCAGCTCGGCCAGGAGACCGCTTCGCCTCGCGAGCCGGCCGAACCATCCCGCCTTGAGAGGACGGTCGAGGAGCTTCTCGAAGTACGGCTCCCTGCGAGGCGACACGTCGATCGCGATCGAGATGTCGGCGCCGTGCCGGCCGAGGTGGTCGCCGGGGACGTTGTTGATCACCCCGCCGTCCACGAGAAACCGCCGGTCGATCTTCACCGGGTTGAGGAGGACCGGGATCGAGCCGCTGGCGCGCACGGCGAGCCAGAGCGGGCCGCGGTCGAGCACGACCTCCTCGGCGGTCACGAGGTCGGCGGCGACGGCGAAATAGGGGCGCTCCAGGTCCTCGATGTGCACCTCGCCGAGGACGCGCCTCAGGACGCGCTCGCCCCGCCGCCCCCGGATGAAGGCCGATTTCGGCAGCGTGAAGTCGTTCAACGGATTTCGATCCACCCACTCGCGCCGGAAGATCGCCGCGACGTCGGCGGCGGGGTTCGAGACGGCGTGCAGCGCGGCGATGATGGAGCCGATGCTCGTCCCGCCGATGACGTCGATCGGAATCCCTTCGGCCTGGAAGACGTCGAGGACGCCGATGTGGGCGAGGCCCCGCGCCCCGCCGCCGCCGAGCGCGACGCCGAGGCCGCGGCGGGAGAGTCGCCGCGCCACGGCCATGAGGCCGGCCGGCTCGAGCCCGCGGGACTCCGCGGCGAGGCGCACCTGGTGCGCGACGCGCGCGCGAAGCCGGTCCTCGATCGCCGAGACGGCGCCGGCGGCGATCGTGGCGCCCCGGGCCAGCACCACGCGGGCCGGCGACGCGCCGTCCGGATGCGGGGCCGCGAGTTTCGACAGGATCGTGCGGGCCCGCTCCACGCTCGGCTGCGATCCGTCGACGAGGGCCAGGACGGTGTCGCACTGCCTCAGAGCCTCGTCGGTGAACGGGGCGATGATCGCCGCCGCCTCTCCCCGCTCCCCCGCGCTCTCCGCCGCCGCGACGGCGCCGCCGAACTGCGCCAGGGCCACGCCGAGGAGGGGCCCGAGGACCCGCGGATCGCGATCCGCCGGGTCCGGGGAGATGGCGAGAATCCTCACCCCGTCCGCAAGCGGCGCCGTGAACGGGAGGAGATCGGGGGTCTCGCCCGCCCGGAGGGCACGCCGCAGATCCCGCGCCGGCTGCGTCGCCCCCTGCACCGCCGCCCCGGGGCCCAGACGGATCATGAGGACGCTCCGCTTCCGGCAGGCGGCGAGGGCCGCGGCCATCCCGGACGCGAAGCTCTCGGCGTCGACCGACGCGGCGGTCGAGACGCAGAGGATGATCCGCGACTGCGACTCCTCGCGCGGCGGGAGGTTGGCGCGGCGCAGCCGCAATGAGAGGGTCCGCCCGATCGCCATCGCGACGACCGGGTAGCGCCGGATGAGATCGTCGAACGCCGATTCGCCGAGGAAGAGGAGATCGGCGTCGAGGGTCGCGTAGACCGACGTCGATCGCGGCTCGCCGGTGAGGAGCGACATCTCCCCGAAGCATTCGCCGGCGCCGAGCCGGGCCAGGACCCGCCTCTTCCCCGACCCCTCCGCGACGATCGCCACCTCGCCCGAGTGGACGACGTAGAGCCCGTCGCTCGGCTCCCCCTCGCGGAAGACCGGCTCGCCGACGCGGAACCGGCGGCGCTCGAGCCTCGAGGCGATTGCCTGGCGCTCCTCCTCACCGAGGGTGTGGAAGATCTCCACGGAGTGGAGGACGGTGGAAAGGGGAATCCGGATGCCGGAGTCGGTGCTCATGATCGCGGAGTGGCGGCCCTCGCGATGGGGAAAGCCTCATCGTATCGACCGGCTCTCCGGCATGTCAAACGAGGCGCCTCCAGGGGCGTGATCTATAATCCGGCGATGTCGAGCGCCGCGTTCCTCGAGATTCCGCTCGTTCGGGCCCTGCTTCGCACCCTCCTCTTCACCACGGTCCTCGAGGCGATCTTCTACCGGCTCCTCACACTTCCGCCCGGCCTCTCGAGCGCCTGGTCGGGCGACGTGCAGGGCTCGACCTCGAGGGCCGGCCTCCTGATGTTCATGATCGGCTTCGCGCTCCTCGTGCCGGCGCTCATCGCCATCGCGTACGCCGCGCTCCGCGCGCCGGCGTGGCCCCACGGGATGAACCCGCTCGTCTCGATCGGGCTCCTGGCGGCCGCGGCGCTCGGTGTCTCGGCGGCCTTCGGCCCCCGCGGCCCGGTCTTCGCCCTCGGCTTCGCGCTGCTCACGGCTTTCCTCTCGCTCCTGATGCTCGCGAGCCTGTACGAGACCCGGGCCGACCTGGCGGGGCGGCTCTTCGCGGTACTCCTCGGCGCGCATGTGATCACCGCAGCGCTCTCGGGGGCGGCCGAGCTCGCGAACCAGATGGCGCCGTTCCGCGCCCCCTTCCCTCCCCTCGCGATGGCGGCCGCGGCGCGGTGGCTGCTCATCCTCGCGGGTCTGGCCGCCTTCCCGGCCTTCGCGCCCGCCATGGAAAGCGTCGAGAGACCTCTCGAGCGGGCGGCGGGATTCGGCTTCTCGGCGGCGTCGGCCTTCACGCTCATCCTCGGCGCGGTCGTTCACCCCGCCTCCCTCAGCCGCGTCGGTGCGGCCCTCGGCGTGGGGCCGGCCCTCTCGCTGCCGGTGGTGCTGAGGACGGCGGCGGCGGCGACGGCCCTCTTCCTGACGGTCCTGACGGCGTGCCGGTGCTTCGCGCGCCCCGACACGCGCCTCACCGCTTACGGCCTCGCCTTCATTCTCCTCTCGGGGCATCCGCACCGCGTCGCCTACGAGCATCTCCTCGCCGTCTGCGGGCTCGCGCTCCTGAGCGCGACCGCCGCCCCGAAGCCCCTCATGCTGCCGTCGACGATGCCGCCGGGCGAGACCACCGCCGCGCCGAATGCCTGACCGCAGGCGCGGCGATCTCTGCCTCCTCCTGGGGGCGCTCGCGCTCCGCCTCGCCTGGGCGCGCGAGATGTCGGCCCTCCCCTTCTTCGACATGCCGACGAGCGACTCGCTCTTCTACGCCCGCACGGCCGCCGACATCGCCGCCGGCCACGTCGTCGGGTCCGGGCTGGCCTACCCGAGCAGCCCTCTCTACCCGTACCTGATCGCCCCCTTCTTCCTGATGTCCGGACGCGCGGCCTTCGCCGGCGTCTATCTCCTTCAGGCGCTTCTCGACGCGGCGAGCGCCGTCCTCATCAAGCGGACGGCGGCGGCCCTCTTCGGGCGCGCGGCCGGCTGGGTCGCGGGACTCGCGTGGGCGGCGTACGGGCTCGCCGTCTTCTTCACCGCCGATCTGATGGAGGCGACGGCGGCGGCGTTCTTCGCCAGTCTCTTCCTCTATCTCGCGGTCCGCGCGCCGACGAGCACCTCGCGCCGCCTCGTCACCGGAACAGCTCTCGCCGCCGCGGTTCTCCTGCGCCCTCACTTTTTCCTCGTGCTGCCGATCGCGATCGCTGGCGCAGCGTGGCTGGCGCCGCTCGAGGAGCGCCGGCGGGCCACCGCCCTCCTATGCCTCGGGGCGATTCTCCCTCTCGGCCTCTCGCTCGCGCGCAACCTCGCCGCCTCCGGGGAGATGGTCCTGGTGTCGCCGTACTCGGGGCTGAACGCGTACCTGGGAAACCACCGTGGCGCGAGCGGGAACCTCGAGTTTCCTCCCGGGAAGGGGCTCCGGAACGACGTCGACCTCAAGGAGGCGGCGCACGCATACCCGGAGGCGATGGAGAAGCGGCCGCTCTCCGAATCGGAGGTCTCGCAATTCTGGTGGGGAGAAACGCTCCGCGAGATCGAAGCGGATCCGGCGGCGTGGGGCGCTCTTCTCGCTCGGAAAGTCGCCCTCTTCTGGTCGCCACGAGAGACGCCGAACCACCTCGACTTCGAGGTCTTCCGCCCGGCCTCGCCATCGCTTTCCGCCGCCGTGGTCCCCTTCGCCCTCGCGGGCCCCGCCGCGCTCTGCGGCCTCGCGCTGGTCGTTGGCGGCGCGTTTCACGATCGCAGGGTCATCGTCCTCGCGATCCTCGTCGCCGCGTACAACGGCGCGTGCGCGATCTTCTTCGTGGCCGACCGCTTCCGGCTCCCGGCCGCCGGGTGGATCGTCGTGCTCGGCGCCGGCGCCGCCACCGAGATCGCGGCGAGGGCCAGGTCTGGCCGGACCGCCGCGGCGGTGTGGCCTCTCGTCGTGGCGGTGTCGGCGGGGGTGCTCCTTTACGTGCCGGCACCGCTCGCCTCCGGGGCGCGCGAGCGCGTCATGATCGCCGCCACGCTCCTGTGGAGAGGTCGCGCGCTCGAGGCCGAGATGCTCCTCCGGAACGCGGTGGCGATCGATCCGAAGAGCGCCGTCGCGAGTTTCAACCTCGGGCGTCTCCTCGTCGCGACGGGCCGATGGGACGATGCGCAGAGCGTCTTCGCCGAAGCGGTGCGCCTCTCCCCCGAGTTCGCCCCGGCGCGCGCGGCGCTCGGGGATCTCGCGAAGAGGCGCGGCACTCCCGAGGGGCGTGCGCGGGCGCGAGCCCTCTACGAGTCGGCGCTCGCCATCGAGCCGTACGGCCGGGACGCCGATCGGGTGCGCCGTGAGTTGGCCGGGCTCGAGTCCCGGTAGGGGCTAAGGCGAGGGGGTCGGCTTCGCGAGGCGGTCGAAGGCGAGCGTCGACTCCCCGCCTGCCGCAATCGTCACTTCCTGAGTCTGCGTCCCGAGCTCTTCCTGCCAGGCGGTGACCCGGTACCTCCCCGGAGGGATCTGGTCGATCCTGAACGATCCCTTCTCGTCCGTGACGGCGAAGTAGGGGTGGTCGAAGGCGTGAATCCACCCGGTCATCCAGGCGTGGCCGGCGTCGCACTGAACCGACATGATCCCGGGCTTCCGGATGGTCTTCGGCACCTTCTGGTTCTGGACGGGGAGGGCGATGTTGAAGATCGTCTGCGTGCCGTCGAGGTAGGCGTGCGTGTTGTGGAGGATCGGATCGCCGTTGACGATCGAAATCCTCTGGCCGACGCTCATCGCGACGACGTGGGGCACGAACCGGCACCCCGAGTTGACGAGCGAGACGGTCGCGCTCAGATCGATCGGCTTCCCCTTCGTGATCCCCTCGATCGACACCACGGCGTTCCTGATCGCGCCGTCGGCCGCTCGGATCAGCGCCTCGGACGACTTCCTCGAGCCGCAGATCGTCCCGTCCTTCGTCACGATCGCGTCGGGGTACGGGAACGCGGGAGCCGGCCCGCGGACGACGCCCAGAAGGGTGCCGCCGCCCGTCACCGCCCCTCCTTCGTACGCCGGAGCGTACGCCGGAGCTTCTCCTTCCGCCGGGCTTGCGGTGGCTGCGGCCCCGGCGATCGCGAGGGCGGCGACGGTCGCGAGGAGGGGCGCGAGCCGGGCGCGCGCGGTCGGGCTCATCCGCTACCTTCCGGAGGCGGCGGCCGTCGGGCTCGAGCTGCTCGCGGACTTCGCCGTGGGTCCGGACCTGCCGCTCCCCTCCTCGCCGAGCGTGAAGAGGTAGTCGCGGATGGCGATGATCTTCGTGTCGGGGTCTTCCATGAGCGGGTCGCCGTCGGAGTAGAAGAAGCTGGGCATCTTCGTCCCGGGGTACTGTTTCTGCGGATCCGTGAGCCACTTCGGGATCCAGTCGCGCCTCAGCCGCGATCGGGCCATGAGGAGGTTCGGGGCGAGCTCCGCCGCGGAGACCGATGCGCCCGGGGCGCCGACGACGTGGCACTGGAGGCACTTGAACTGCGTGAAGAGGGCCTTCCCGTCGGCGAGGTGCGCGGCCGTGGGCCTCGCGCCGGCGGCCGTCTCGAACGGGTAGATCGCGTCGTCGAGCGAGGCGAAGTAGCGGGCCACCGAGGCGGCCTCGCGATCGTCGAAGCTGAAGGTCGGCATGTGCACCTTCAGCCACGGCCTTATCGGCTGGGGCCCCTTGAGGAACGAGAAGAGCCAGTCGCTCTGGACCTTCCCCCCCTCGCCGATCAGGTTTGGCGGATAGAAGCCGGCGTCCTTGATCGTCTCGCGGATCGCGCCGCCCGTCCCCTCGAGGATGTGGCAGCCGCGACAGTTCCGGTGCTGCGCGATGCGCCTTCCGTCCTCGATGGCGGCCTCGCGCTCGCTCAGAATCTTGCGCGCCTCGAGGATCGGCTCGTCCTTCACGAGGCCGAGGAGAAGCGTCACCATCTGCTCCCCTTCCTCGTCGGTGAAGCCGAAGTCGGGCATCTTGAGCTTTTCCTGGGGAGTCTTGACCTTCCCCTTGTCGAAGATCCGAGGCTCCTTCAGCTTCTGGAAGAACCAGTCCTGCCGCGTGCGCTCGATCTTCGCAAAGCCGAAGTCGAGGCGCGAGACGAGCTTGCTCCCCTCCTGCGTCAGCTCGGTGCCGATCGGGAGAGCCTTGTCGTACCCCTCGATGCGGTGGCACCCGAAGCAGCCGTAGCGGTTGATGAGCTTGTCGCCCAGGTAGAGCTTCTTGTCCTCGGTGGACATCGACTTGAGCTTCGACTGCGCGTCGGCCTCGGTCATGCGCGCCTTGAGGTACTCGACCGTCACCGAGTCGAGGACCCCCGGATCGACGGCCGGGAGGGGCGCTCCGGCCGGCCCCTTGAGCGTCATGAGATAGGACGCGACGTCGGCGGCCTCCTGATCGGTCAGCCTCAGGTCCGGCATGTAGCTCTCGGGGAAGTACCGCGTCGGGTTCTTCACCCAGTTGTAGACCCACACCTCGCTCATCTTGTCGCCGACGCGATCGAGGGCCGGGCCGAAGTCGCGGCCGTACGCGCCGCGCGCCGTCGGGTTCTCGCCGACGCGATGGCAGCCGAGGCATCCGCGCTCGCTCATCGTCTCGCGCCCGCGGGAGGCGTCCCCCTTCGCGGGGATCGGATCGAGCGTGTACGCCGACGAGTGCTTGAAGAGGTACGTCACGATCGCGTCGATCTCGACGCGGTTGCGCACCTGGTCGTCGGGGGCGCTGGTGTTCGAGAGGTTGAAGAATTTCGGCATCCAGGTCGTGGGGCGGTAGGCGCGCGGGTTCGACACCCACTGGGCCGCCCACTCGGGGGTCACCTTCGACGCGATCCGGCGCAGATCCGGCCCGGGCTTCCTCAGCCCCTCCGTCCCCGCGATCTTGTGGCAGCCGAAGCAGCCCGCTCGATCGAGCATGTCGAGCGACTTGTTCAGCCGCGGCGCCCCGGCGATCCTCACCTCCTGCCGGTGGCACTTCAGGCAGGCCCCCTCGGTGTGCGCCGTGGGGAGCATCGGGATGTCGGAGAACTCGGGCTGCTCCCAGTGGTGGGTCTTCCTCCACTCCTCGCGCTGCTTGTCGCTCCCGGGCGTGTGGACCGCGCTCTCGAAGTAGGTGGCGCGGTCGAGCCCGTAATGGCAGGTCGTGCAGCCGAACCTCTCGTACGGGTGCTTCGAGGCGGTGTTGGCGATGAGCTCGAGGTGCGAGTGCGACCTGAAGGGCTGCTTGAGGTCGTCGTATCCCTTCTCGGTGGCCGCGAGGTGGCAGGTCGTGCATCGATCGACCTTCGGGATCTTCATGAAGTTGACGTCGTTCTGCAGGGTCGGGAGCTGCACCTGCTGGACCCTGATCGACGGGTTCATGAAGTCCACGACGGGGCGGTCGCGGAACTCGTTCGCGGCGTTGGGGCCGAAGTTCTGGAGCTTTTTCTGGAGGCGCGTGCGCGTCTCGGTGAGCGTCGTGATCTTGCGCTGGACGTCGTCGAAGGTCGCGGTCAGGGCCCTGAGATTCCGGTCGGCGGCGTCCTTCTCCTTGTCGACGTCACCGAGGACCACGACCGACTTCTCGTAGCGCTCCTTCGACTCGGTGTACTCCTTCTCGGCCTTCGCGACGCCGCGCCCCGTCTCCCGCGCCTCCTCGACCTCGAACTTGAAGGCGTCGAAGTACGACTTCGAGACCTTCCACTCGCTCTCCGCGAGGAAGTGCTTGTGGTCGGCCTCGGCGACGGCGGCCTTCGCCCTGTCGATGTCGCCCGCCTTCGAGGCGACGTCTTTCCGGGCGGCGTCGAGGGCGGACTCCAGCTTCACCAGATCCTTGCTGTTCTTGTACTGGCCGTCGAGCTCGGCGACCTTCTTCGCCGCGCGCTGCAGGTCGAGGGCACGGAACTCCCTCTGGTAGCTCTTCCACTCGCGGTTGTAGTCGGCGTAGAACATCCAAACCGTCACGACGAGCATCAGGATGCTGCTGACGGCGAACCAGAAGTTCCGCCGCGACGGGCGGTGAACCGGAGGAGCCTCAGAGTGTATGACGGCCAAGGATGACCCCTGAATGCCTCAGATGTTGAAGAAGAACTCGGACAGGTTCACGAGGTACTTGAAGTTGAAGGCCCAGCGCAGGTACATCTTGATCGGGAGGCTCATCATCATCAACAGCAGGAAGACGAAGACCGAGTAGCGCGCGAAGCCGAGCCTGTCGTAGAAGCGCTTCAACAGGGTGCGCGCGAGGATCGGCGGCAGCGCGGCCACGTAGAAGAGCGCGATGAGGATGCCGGGCAGCTCGCGCACCAGCCAGAACGACGGCAGAGCCCGGTGCAGCAGCCTCACCCAGAAGATCTCCGACAGGTGGATGTTCACCAGCGGCTCGACCTTGTGGATGTCCCAGTACTGGTACGGCCCGAAGAAGTTCCAGTTGGGCCCGCGTAAGAAGGTGCCGGCGACGACGAGCAGGATCCAGAGGATGATGAAGCCGAACAGGAAGATCCCGACCTCCCACTTCCGCTCGGCGAAGGTGTAGTACCCGTTCCCCTTCGGGTTCGTGTCGATGTACGGGATCGCCATCAGCCCCACGATGATGAGCCCCGGCAGCACGACCCCCGCCATCCACGGATCGAAGTAGACGAGCATCTCCTGGAGGCCGAGGAAGTACCACGGCGCCTTGGAGGGGTTCGGCGAGTTCGTCGGGTTGGCCGGCTCCTCGATCGGCGCCTGGATGAGGATCGACCAGACGATGAGGACGACGGTCAGGAGGATGAGGCAGATGAACTCGGTGTAGACCAGGTGCGGCCACACCATCAGCTTGTCCTTCGTCTCGACCGCCTCGGCCGGCGGCAGTCCCTTCGCGATGCGCTCGTCGTTGGCGAAGGCCTGCCTGAGGGAGAGCCAGAGGAAAAAGCCCACGATGAAGAGCATGAAGGCGATGGGGATGTTGTCGGCCTTCACCACGATCAGCCTGAAGTTCGGGTCGATCATGCTGATGAGGAAGAACCCCAGCGCCGCGAGCAGGATGAGCGTCGCGTTCCGCGGCTTCACCCACCCCTTGAAGCGGAGCATCGCGAAGAAGGCGAGCGTGCTGAGGGTGAAGAACTGGACAGGCGCTGCGGCCCAGTTGATGAGGTCCTTCAGAATCTGCATCTAGAGAGGTCCCGAGATGCCGCCGTCCTTGCGGACGCGCCAGAAGTGAATGGCGATGAGCGTCGCCACGACGAGCGGGAGCGCCACGCAGTGCAGGACGTAGAAGCGCAGGAGCGCGCCCGCGCCGACGAAGCGCCCGGCCAGGAGCCCGAAGCGCGCGTCGCTCCCCACGTTGACCAGCCTCACGTCTCCCAGCGATAAGAGCGCCGCCCCCGGCCCCTCGTATCCTAAGAAGGGGGTCGCGCGGGCCATGTTCGACCCGACGGTGATGGCCCACATCGCGAGCTGGTCCCACGGCAGGAGGTACCCGGTGAACGAAAGCATCAGCGTCAGCACGAGCAGGATGACGCCGACGTTCCAGTTGAACTCGCGCGGCGGCTTGTACGAGCCCGTCATGAAGACGCGGAACATGTGAAGCCAGACGGCGATGACCATGGCGTGCGCGCCCCAGCGGTGCAGCTCGCGCATGACGCCGAGGGGAACCTGCTCCCTGAGATCCCAGATGTCGGCGTAGGCGTATTCGACCGTCGGCCGGTAGTAGAACATGAGGAGGAGGCCGGTGATCGTCTCCACGATGAAGAGGAAGAAGGTCACGCCGCCCATGCACCAGGTGTACTTGAGCCTCAGCCCCGATTTCCGGACGCGCACCGGGTGGAGGTGCAGGAAGACGTTCGTGATGACGGCCAGCGCCCGGTTCCGGTCGTTGTTGGGAGGGCCATGCCGGAAGATGGAGTTCCAGATCTGGCTCTCGCGCACGTACGTGACGAGGTCTTTCTTCTTGACCTCTGACGTGTTGATCGGCGGTCCGTCGGCCATCTTTTTCCGTTCCCCTCAGCCCGTGAACCTGAGGAATGCGTCGGGATCGGTCCACTGTCCCTTTTCCTGCTGGTACTTCTGGTTCTTGTCGATGAAGATCTGCCCGTCGTCGCCGAGGACGATCTTGTAGCGCTCCAGCGGTCTCGGCGCGGGCCCCTCGAAGTTGATCCCCGACGGGTAGAAGCCGCTCCCGTGGCACGGGCACTTGAACTTGTTCTCGGCCGGGAGCCAGTTCGGCGTGCACCCGAGGTGCGTGCAGGTGGTCGAGAGGGCGTACAGGCCGTCGTCGGTTCGGACGAGCCACGTGCCGTACGCTTCCTTCCACCGCTCGTCGACCTTGCCGACGGTGTAGTCGCTCGGGAAGCCCGCCTTGAAGCTCTGCACCGGCTCGAAGAGGACGTTCGGGAACATGAAGCGCGCCGTCGCGGTGAGCCCCGCGCCCATCGCGCCGCTGAAAGCGACCCACCCGATGCCGAGCGTGGAGAAGAAGCTGCGGCGCGTGATGCCGTGGGGCTGAGGTCCCGACGGCGCGGCGGGCTGGTTGGTCTTCGACGTCGGGACGGAGGCCGCGGTCTTCGAGGCGCCCGCACCTGGATCGGCGCCTTTGGTGATCGTTCCGGCGGTGACGACCGCGCCCTTGTCGATCTTCTCGTCGCTCACTCGGCTTCGCTCATCACCGCGGGCTCTCGCCCCGGTACAGTCCTTCCCCCGGCACCATCTCCTGAGAGGACGCGGGCCGTCTTTCGGGAGGGATCGCGCGGCAGATCCGCGCTCTTCAAAAACGGTCGGATTCTAGGCAGAAGCGGGATGGGAGTCAACAAAAGACACGCCTAACTCCACTTGTCGAGAACCTTCAGCGCGATGTCCCGCACGTGAAGGCTCGGGTCGTTGCGGCTCACGTCCTCCACGAGGGGGCGCAGCGTCGGATCCTTCAGCTTCAGGACCGCCTGCAGGGCATTGACGCGCGCCTCGAGCTTCTGCTCCTCGGTGATGCCGGCGACCCTGTCGAGATGCGCGGGGTCGAGCATCTCCTTCAGGATGACGGCGCCCGATCCGTCGCCGAGGACGGCGAGGGAGAGGGCGGCGTTCCATCGCACCTCCTCGACGCTGTCCTCGAGCCTCGGGCGCATCGCGGGGACGGCCGAGCCGTCGCCGACGCGCCCCAGCGAGTAGAGGGCGATCTTCCGGAGCGCGGGCTCCTCGTTGTCGAGAAGGGCGACGAGCGGCTTCACAGACGTTGGGCTCCCCAGGCGCCCGAGGGCGCGCGCGGCGTAGAGGCGCACCTCGAGATCCTGGTCGGCCAGAAGCCCCTCAAGCGCCGGGGCCGTGGCCGGGTCCGCGATCGCCTCGAGGGCGACGACGAGGTACCGCTTCACGAGGGGGTCGGTCGTCTTCGGGTCCGCGAGGATCGCCGCGATGTCGGTTCCGACCCCCGCCTTGCGCTGGTCCTCGGGGTTCCGCGAGAGGAGGCGCGACAGCTCGTAGGCCGCCTGCCATCTGCGCCCCTCCGCCCCCTGGCGAATCTCCTGGAGGTAGTCGCCTGCGGTCCTCCCCTCCGACGCGACGAGGCCGAAGAGGACGAAGACTCCCACGCACAGGAGGACGATCGCCGCCGGGATGATGAAGAGGCGCGACATCTCGCGCGCGAAGCCGGGCGCGGGCTCGTCGCGCGAGGGCTCGGGCACGCCGGGAACGCCGGTCGAGACGGGACCCGTCGGCTCTGTCATCTGATCGCTCCGTGGGATGGCGGGGGGAATCCGGATGTTATCATCGCGCCGACGAGGTCGGTCAACCGTGACGCACGCCGAAAACGCTCTCGTGATCTTCGCCCGAGTCCCCGTGCCGGGGCGCGTGAAGACGCGCCTCTCTCCCGACTATTCTCCCGACGAAGCCTGCGAGATCCACCGGGCCCTCGTCGCCGACGTCGTCGAGCGATCCGCGCGCGCGGTCGGCGGCACGGCCGATCTCTTCCTCGCGTGGAGCGAGCCCGTCGCGGCGGGCGCCGCGGTCGACGCCGTGCCGTCGGGCGTCGTCGTCGAGGCCCAGTCGTCGGGGGACCTCGGCGAGAGGATGGCCTTCGCGATGCAGGGAAAGCTCCGCGCGGGCTACCGTCGCGCCGTCCTCCTCGGCAGCGACTCGCCCACCCTTCCCGCCGATCATCTTCTCGCCGCCTTCGACGCCCTCCGCGAGGCCGACGTCGTCCTCGGGCCGAGCGACGACGGCGGCTACTACCTCGTCGGGATGTCGCGCCTCCACGTGGAGATCTTCCGCGGGATCGAGTGGGGATCGGACGGCGTCCTCGGGGCGACGCGCGCGCGTCTCAAGAGGAGCGGGACCCCGTACGTCGATCTCGGGATGTGGCACGATGTCGACACGCCGGAGGACGTCGCCCGGCTGTTCGAGGACCTGCGCCGGATGAAGGCACGGCGCGCGCCGGACTTCCCGGCGCGAACGTACGCGACGCTGACGCGGCTCGTGCCGACACGGCCCGGCCGTTGAATCGCCCGACCGGAGGAGCACGACGATGAGCGACGAAGCGCCCAAGCAGAGGCAGATCCCGATCAAGGTCACCGACGACATCGTGGGGGGCGTCTACTCGAACCACATGATCGTGTCGCACACGCAGGAGGAGTTCTTCATCGACTTCTTCAGCATGCTCCCCGAGGCGGGGAAGCTCTCGGCGCGCGTCATCGTGAGCCCGGGGCACATGAAGCGCATCTCCCGCGCCCTAGCCGAGAACATCGCGCGGTACGAGGCTCACTACGGCGCGGTCACCGAGGCGCCGGCTCCCCCGGGGGGCGGCGGGCCGGTGAATTGAAAAGGAGACGCCACGTGAACAGGACACTTCTCGCCGTCGTTTGTGCCGCGCTCCTCGCCTCGTCGACCCTCGCCGGATCGGCGACCTTCAACGTCACGACGTACGCGGACATCTCGGATCCGACCCCCGACGGAGTCTGCGACTCCTGCTCGCTGAGGGAGGCGATCCAGGAGGCGAATTTCCTCCCGGGGCCCGACGTCATCAACCTGCCGCCGGGGACGTACAACCTCACGATCTCGGGCGCGGACGAGGACCTCGGCCTCACGGGGGACCTCGACATCACCGACGACGTCACCATCATCGGCATCGGCACGACGGACATCCAGAGCAGCGTCGGGCGCATCCTGCACGTCCTCTCGGGCAACGTCTCGATCATCGGGCTCAGGCTCTCCCAGGGGGATGCGAACAATGACCCGGGGAGCGGCCGCGCGGGCGGCGCCGTGCACAACGAGGCGGGGAGCACGCTGACGTTGACCCAGTGCACCATGACGATCAACCAGGCCCAGGGCGGAGGGGGCGGCATCTTCAACGCGGGGACGCTGTCCCTCAACGCATCCACGCTCACGACGAACTCGGCGGTCGGCACGAGCCGCGGCGGCGCCGTCCTCAACGCCGGCACGATGACCGTCACCAACTGCACGCTGAGCGGGAACTCCTCGACCGAAGGGGGTGGCGGCATCTACAACGCCCCGGGGGCGACGCTCATCCTCAACAACGTCACCCTGATCGGGAATTCCTCGACGGGAGGCGTCGGGGGTGGCGGCATCAACGCCGACCCGAACAGCGCGGTGATCCTCTCGAACACCATCATGGCCGGGAACACCGCCTCGGGTCCGAACGACGACTGCGAGGGGGCGATGACCTCGCTCGGAAGCAACCTCGTGAAGGACGCCGACGGGTGCACCGGACTCGGCGCAAACGACGTGACACTGCTCGACCCGGTCCTCGGCCCGCTCCAGAACAACGGCGGCCGGAATCTCACCCGGCTGCCGCTCCCCGGCTCCCCGGCGCTCGACACCGGAGCTTCGGGCGCGGCGTGCGAGGCGACGGACCAGAGAGGCCTCCTCCGCCCGCAGGGATCCGCGTGCGACGAGGGCTCCGTCGAGGTCTTCCCGAGCTGCCCCGCGGTGACGGTCGGACCGACGACGCTTCCCGACGGAACCGCCGGGGCCTTCTACACGGAGACGCTCGCCCCGTCGGGAGGCGTTCCCCCCTACCGCTTCGCAATCGTGAGCGGCGCACCTCCCACAGGGGTCGCGCTCAACCCGCTCACCGGCGAGCTGTCCGGAGTGCCGACGAGCGCGGGCGGGAGCAACTTCACCGTCGCGGCCTTCGACGGCAACCTCTGCCGAGGGACTCTCGATCTCACCATCACTGTCGCCTCCAGCGTGAACTGCTCGGGATCGACGGTCGCCCTCACGCCGTCAACGCTCCCTGCGGCGAACCCGGGTGAGGTCTACTCCCAGCCCCTCGTCGCCTCGGGAGGGACGGGGCCGTATCTCTACAGCGTGACGGACGGCGTCCTGCCGCCGGGGCTCGCGCTCGATCCGAACACGGGGATCCTCGCCGGAACGCCGACCGTCTCCGGGACCTTCGTCTTCGTCGCGACGGCCACCGACGCCGACGCCTGCACGAGGAGCCAGGGATACACCCTTCAGGTGCGCTGCTTCTTCACCTTCTCGCCGACGCGCCTCCCCTCGGCCGTGGAGGGGACGGCGTATCTCCAGAACGTCGCCGTCACCTCGGGCGGGACGAGCCCGATCGCCTTCGCCGTCGTCAGCGGCGCGATCCCGCCGGGCCTCAGCCTCACCGGCCCCGGCGTTCTCGCGGGGACGCCGACGGCGCCGGGGACGTACACGTTCGTGGTCCAGGCGACCGACGAGAACTTCTGCACAGGGCTCCTCGGCTACATCCTCGTCGTCGACCCTTGCCTCACGATCACGACGACCACCCTCCCGACCGCGATCGCGAACACGCCCTACAGCACGATGGTCCTGGCGACCGGCGGGACCGCGCCGATCACCTTCTCGCTGACGGGTGGAGCGTTCCCGGCGGGGCTGAACCTCGATCCGAACGCCCTCTCGGGGATCGGCCTCATCGACGGCGCCGCGTCCGCGCCCGGGATCTCGAGCTTCACGCTCGCGGCCACGAACGGATCGTGCTCCGTCTCTCGCGACTTCTTCCTCGTCGTCAACCCGGCCGCGTGCCCGGCGATCGCGATCACGCCAACAACCATCCCGAACGGTGTCGAGGGATCCGCATACAACCAGAATCTGATGGCCTCCGGCGGGGCGCCGTCGTACGCCTTCCAGGTCGCCGGGGGGGCGCTTCCCACCGGCGTCATGCTCGGCGGCTCGGGACTGATCTCGGGGACCCCACTCGTCTCCGGCATCTTCGACTTCACCGCCGCGGCCACCGACGCGAACATGTGCACCGGAACCGCCGCCTACTCGGTCCTGGTGGCGCCATCGGTCTGCGGCTCCTTGGGCCTCTTCCCGCCGATCCTCCCCAACGGCTCCCGCGGGATGCCGTACGACCAGACAATTCTCGCGACGACCGCGATCCCGCCCGTCTCGTACACCGTGACGGCCGGCGCCCTACCTCCCGGGCTCGCGCTCGACGCGGTGACCGGCGCCCTCTCGGGCACGCCTACGACCACTGGGGACTTCACCTTCACCGTCACCGCCACCGACGCGGCGGCGTGCGCCTCGTCCCTCGACTACACCGTGACGATCCTCCCGGACTTCCGCGGCACGAACTGCAATCTCTTCGGCGACGCCTTCGAGGACGGCGTCCTCGATCCGAACTGGACGTACGTGAAGCCGGCGTGGAGCGAGTCGAACGGGAACCTCGTCGGGATGTCGTCGAAGAAGGCGATGACCGTCGCGGCGCCGGCCTTCGCCGGGTGCGTCAACTGCTCGGTCGAAGCGCTCATGGAGACCTCGAAGGCGGCGAAGACGAAGATCGTCCTTCTCGGCTGGTTCGCCGACAAGAAGAACACGATGGAGCTCTCGGCCGCGGCGGGGACCGACCTGTGGAAGCTCGCGGAGAGGGTCGGCGGCTCGATCGTCGCGATCGCGAAGGCGAAGAAGCCGATCGACGTGAACGTCTTCTACACGGTGAGGGTCACCTTCGACGGGACGAAGTTCGACGTCTTCGTGGACGATCTCGTCACGCCGCTCATGAGCCTCACGCCGAAGCGCGCGGTGCCGGCGGGGACGGTCGGGTTCCAGGCGAAGGGGACGACGGGGACGTTCGGGTACGTCTGCGTGAACTGAGGGAGGCGGGGGCTGGCGGATTTTGCCTATAGGCAAAAAAAGTTGAGACTTTTTTTGCTTTGTGGCAAGATCCGCACATGGACAGAGCACGCTATCTCGAGCCCCTCGTCGCCGCCGATCTCCCCTCGAGGATGGTCTTCGTCGCCGGCCCGCGCCAGGTGGGCAAGACGACGCTGGCGAGGCACGTCCTCGCCACGCGAACCATGGGAACCTACCTCAACTGGGACCAGCAGGACGATCGCCGGGAGATCCGGGCCGCGCGATGGCCGGGCGGCCGATCGCTCGTCGTCCTCGACGAGATCCACAAGTGGCGCGGCTGGAAACGGTGGCTCAAGGGCGAGTTCGACAAGCACCGGGGCAAGCTTGAGTTTCTGGTCACGGGAAGCGCCCGGCTCGATGTCTACCGTCGTGGAGGCGACTCGCTCCAGGGGCGCTACCACCACTACCGGCTCCACCCCTTCTCCTGCGGCGAAGCGCTCGGCGCGCGCCTCCGCCTTCCCCCTCCGGGGGGCGAGTTGCCAATCGCCGGTCCACGAGGGGCCGACGCGGTGCGCGCGTTGATGGAATTCGGAGGATTCCCCGAGCCCTTCCTCGCGCAATCCGCGCGCACCGCCCGCCGGTGGCGGAAGGAGCGGCTCGATCGCTTCCTCCGGGAGGACGTGCGGGACCTCGAGATGATCCGGGAGATCTCGCCGATCCAGCACCTTGCCGAGATGATTCCCATGCGCGTCGGCTCCCCGCTCTCGATCAACTCGCTCCGCGAGGATCTCGACGCGAGCCATCGTGGCGTGGCGCACTGGCTCGACGTGCTCGAGCGCCTCTACCATCTCTTCGTCGTGCGGCCCTACACCCACCGGCGCCTGCGCGGGCTTAAGAAAATGCCGAAGATCTACCTCTGGGACTGGACGCTGGTGGATTCACCGCCCGCGCGATTCGAGAACATGATCGCCTCGCACCTCCTGAAGTTCTGCCACCTTCTGGAGGACGCCGAGGGCCTGCGCTGCGAGCTCACGTATCTTCGTGATCGCGCCGGCCATGAGGTCGATTTTCTCGTGACGCTCGACGCGAAGCCCTGGTTCGCCGTCGAGGCGAAGCTCGATCAGCGCGCACCCGACGAGTCGCTGCGGTTCTTCGGGGAGCGCCTGGCGATTCCGTGGCGCTACCAGGTCTCGCTCGAAGGCGGGCGCGACTTCGTGCAGTCCGGCGCGCGATGTCTCACCGCGGATCGGCTGTTGCCGGGGCTGGTGTAGCTCGCCGCTCTGACGACAAGAGGCCATGATGGCGTCATGATTCCGGATGAAGACGCTGAGGCGCGGCGCGCGCGACGGAGCTCGTGGCCCGTCCGGAAGTTCCGCCTTGGTGAGGAGCCTTCCGACGATCTGAGCAACTCCACGACGGCGGAGGAGCGACTCGAGATGATGTGGCCTCTCGCGCTCGAGGCCTACTCGTGGGCGGGCATCCCGATTCCGACCTACACGCGCGCCGAGACACCGGTCAGGTGGTATCGCCGCAAGATTGACTGACCGCGTTCCCACCGCATCGCTCGGCATCGCCCGAACTGACCTGGAGTCGCGCGGGGTGGTCCCGCAGATCGGGCTTCCCCCGCGGCGCATCGATCTGATGACGGACGTCACGGGCATCGACTTCGAGTCCGCGTGGAGGAACCGGGTCACTCACCGGGTCGGCGTTCGGGATTTGCCGTTCCTGAGCCGTGAGGATCTGATCCGCAACAAGAAAGCGACCGGCCGCCCGAAGGACCTCGTCGATCTGCAGATGCTGGAGCGCGTGGGGAAGTAAGGGGGCGCGAGATCAGGGCTCGGCGCCGCCCGCGTCTGAAACGACGAGGCGCGAGGTCGCCCCGCCGCGAAAGGGAGCCGGCGGCTCCGGGCGCACGACGTACGCTCCCGGCGTCAGAGAGCCCGCACTCAACTCGGCCTGGAGCCAGCCGCAGCGCGCTCCGCCGGGGATGACCCGCGCCGGAAGAGAGAACGACAGCGGGCCCGAAAGGGCGATCGACGCCGACGCGGGAAGGGCACGCCAGTCCTTTTCGCCGACCCCCTCATCGCCGCAGACGAGACACGTGAGCGCCGCCGGCTCGTCGGCCGCGAGGGTCGGGACGGGACGGAGAAGGAGCGGCGTTTCGGACTCCGGCCCGTCATTTCCTGCGAGCGACGGGAGCCAGGCTTTTTCGTCGTGTCGAACCCAGACGTCACCCCTTGACGGCCCCCACAGGAGCATTCGCGGAGTGTGCCCCTCGTCTCCGGGCCGGAAGGCGAAGGTCCCCCAGAAGGCGCCGAGAGAGCCCCCGGTCTCGTCGCGGGCCGCGACGACGATCTCGTTCTCCCCTTCCTCGACGTCGCAGGCCGCCTGAATCCCCGCGCGGCTCGTTTCGGCGACAGTCCGCGGCCCCGCCTCAAACGCAATCGCCTCCTTGAAGTCGCAAAGGAGCCTTCCGTGCGGCGAGATGATCCCGCCGCGCAGGAGAAGGCTTCCCCTCGAGACAGCATCGGATGTCGGAAGCAGCGTCAGCTCCGAGAGGGGCACCGACGCCTGGATCAGGATCCGGCGCTTTCCCGGCTGAGGCGTGAGGAGGCTGTAGGCGTGCGATTCGACCTTGAGATCCCGATAGAGGCCTGGGCTCGAGAGGACCGCCATCATCTGCCGGTCGGAGGCCTCCCCCGGCTTCGAGATGACGAATGAATCTCGGTGACGGACCTTCACGCCCTTCCGCGCGACGTGCACGGTCACGGGATGGCGTCCTTCCCGAAACCCCTCGGGGGGCCGGTACGCGAGAACGTAGTTGCACGAGAGGTCGGCTTCGGCCTGCGCGAAGGGCAGAAGCGGCTTGTTCATCAGAATGAACGCCTGCCCGCCGGTGCTGAGCGCGATGCTGTGCTGGAAGTCGAGGGCCCCTTCCATCGCGAGCGAGGTGGCCCCGGCCGAGATCCCGCCGGGATGGACGGGGTAGAACGAGATCCCCGCGAGGTTCGCGCGCCTGACGAGATCGTCGATCTCCGGAAGCACCGTGAGGTGCAGCGACGAGTTGTCGAGGAGCGACGACTGGCCGCAAGCAGTGTAGAACGTTCCTCCGGGGTTCGACCGGAGCGTCTCCGACATGAGAACCATCGCCTTGCGCCCGGGGATCCCCTCGAAGGCTTCCATCGTGTTCGCCATAGCGCGCACCGTCCGCGTGGCGTCGATCTCGGCCTGCCGCGCCTCGGCCTGGCACTCCCCCGCGAACTCGTTGAGGCTGGGGCTCGGGCCGCCGATCGTCATCGGTGAGGCGCGGCGCCGGGCGCCGCCGGTGCCGCGGTCGAACCGCGCGAGGGTGTTCTCCTCTTCGAACGGGGCCGAGTCGATGAGGTCGTGATCGTCGATCATCGCCTCCATCCGGGACTTCAAGATTGCTCTTTCTCCCGTAAAGCGGCTCACGATGTGAAGCCCCTTCGCGAAGGCGACGACCATCACCTGGTCCCGCGCGCTCATCATCTCGTCGATGAACTGGATGCCGGCCTTGATGGAGCGAAGGCGGGCAGGGGCGAGGAGGTGTGACATGTCGAAGAAGAGGACGAGGTAGCGAGGGGGCGCGTCAAGGGCGGCGGTGGATTCGCCCGGCGCCGAGCAATGCGACTCGACGGCTTCGATCGGCGAGAGGGTGTTGTCGACGAGAAGCTGGAAATCGGTCGGTCCTAGATCCGTCACCGGGACGCCTTTCTTGTCGGTGACGATCACATCGAGGAGGACGAGAGTCACCTCCACGCGGCTGGGCTCGGCCTTGATGCGGTGGGGCTCGGTGGCGAAGGCGGGAGAGGACAGGCCGATGGCCGCGAGTAGCGCGGCGGTCCGGAGGGATCGTCCGGAGCTCATCGTCTCATGACCTTGACGAAGACAAGAAAGCAGAGAAGTGAGAACGGCAGGAGGATTGTAGCTTGGACCGCCGATGCGCTGAGCGGCCACGACTGCCCGAGGATCTCGAACCGGAACGGGCTGATCAGGCGCCAAACGTGAACCGCGCCGATGCCGAGGTGTCCCAGCCCGCTGGTGAAGGCGGCGGCCGGGCGGAATCCTGTGTGCGTCGTGGCGAGGATGTTGATGAGCACGATGATCCCGTAGACTCCGAGAGAGACCGCGCTGTCCAACGCCGAGAAGGACCAAGAGCCGACGGCGAACGTGCTTCCCGTTCCCAGGCGGAAGAAGTGGCACGCCCAGTGAGGCATCCAGGAGCAGGCGGAGATCGTAAAGAAGACAGAGAGGGAGCGATCGGGCGTCTGGGTGCTGGAACTCGAGGTCATCGACGAAGAGTAGATCATCCGATGCTCAGTATTACAGACGCGCGGGTGGACCCGGAGGAGAGTGACGTACATGGACGATGATGCTCTGGATTGGGATCTCGAGGGTCTGGTGGTCGCTGGCCGGTTCCCTCTGATGGCCGATGACAAGCTTGGAGAAGGTCGGTTCCTACTCGATCTCATGCAGAGAACGACGGACAGAGATCAGTTCCGATGGCTAACTAGTGCGTGCCTTGGGGCGGCCCGCGCGGCAATCGACTGGATGGCCTACGAACTGCACCACATCACCTACTGGGACCAAGAAGGAAACGACTGCTTGGACGAAGAGTATGTCCAAGCAGCGACGAGGGTTCTCTCCAAGTACTTCTCGACAGACCGTAGGCCGAACGGAAGTGTGTTCGCCCGACCCATTCATCCGCTGCTCAAGGAGTTGAGTCGACATCGGAAGGAGACCGCGCATTATGGGCCGCTTTGGATCAAACCAGAGAGTGTCAGTTCCGCCTCGGACTACATCTTCAAAGACGGCGGGAAGCCCGTGATCCAGTTCTGCGCCGACGTGTTTGACCTTCTCGTCGGCATCTCTGGCGAAGTTCAGGAAAAGGCAGGCGAATTCTCCGAGTAGACACGCGACGGTGGAGTTGCTGCATTACGCGAGACCTCGATAGCGATCGAGTCGGCGATGTCTGCCGAGAACACCCCAGCACTTTCGTCAACCGGAATGGCCCCGTCCAGACTGCTCTGATCAACGAGCTTTGGGAGTGACCCGCCCCCTGGTTCTGATCCAGGCATCCTGAGACTTTCTCGTTCATGGGATCGCCTTCGAGCTCTACTGAGGGAGGCTATGGCGATGAAGCGCGTCGATGCCAAACGCGCTTGGCTCGTGCATCCGTGCCGCGGCCAGTTGGATTCATGCACGAGTAGCTCGTAGACCCGGAGCGAGATTGTGTTGTCGACCACAGCAAGTGACCACGAGTGGGGTGGCTCGCCTTCGGGTTCACCTGGCTCCCCCCCTACCCCGTCCCCGCGATCCCCAAACGAGTCCCCCACTGCCGCATCGCGTGCCGTATGAGCGGTGCGTTCTCTCCCGCGCGGCCATCGAGCTCCCGCGCCTCCATCCCCTCCACGAGGCGAGCCGCCTCCAGCCGCGCCAGCTCCAGGATCTCCCGATCGCGCAGCAAGCTCGCGATCCGCAGCTCCGGAATCCCCGTCTGCCGCGTCCCCGTCATCTCCCCCGGCCCCCGGATCTCGAGATCCCTCTCCGCGATCGCGAACCCGTCCTCCGTCGCCGCGATGGTGTCGAGACGCAGCGAAGCCTCCGGCGTCAGCTCGTCGGACTCAAGAAGGATGCAGTACGACGCGTGCGCCCCCCGCCCCACGCGCCCGCGGAGCTGGTGAAGCTGCGACAGCCCGAACCGCTCCGCGTTCTCGACGACCATCACCGTCGCGTTCGGGACGTCGATCCCGACCTCGATGACCGTCGTCGCCACCAGCAGCTCGATCTCCCCCGCCGCGAACCGCTTCATCACCGAGTCGCGCTCGTCGGACTTGAGCTGCCCGTGCACGAGCCCGACCGATGTGTCTGAAAGAGACTTGGAAAGATCCGCCGCCATCTTCACCGCCGCCTTCACGCCGGCAATCGTCTCCGACTCGTCCACGAGAGGCAGCACGACGTAGGCCTGACGACCCTGCCGGATCTCCTTCCGAACGAACTCGTAGATCTTCTCGCGCGCGTCTTCCTTCCGCCGCAAGGTCTTCACCGGCCGCCGCCCCGGAGGAAGCTCGTCGATCACGGAGAGATCGAGATCGCCGTAGACGGTCAGGCACAGCGACCGCGGGATCGGCGTCGCCGTCATGATCAGCACGTCGGGGCTCGAGCCTTTTTCACGCAAAGCCGCGCGCTGCAGCACGCCGAAGCGGTGCTGCTCGTCCACGACGACGAGGCCGAGGCGCTGGAAGTTCACCCCCTCCTGGATGATCGCGTGCGTGCCGACGACGATCTGCCAGAACCCCCCCGAGATCCCCGCGAGGATCGGCTTCCCGGCGGTGCGGCGCGTGGCACCGGTCAGAAGGATGCTCCGGTAGCCCTTGCCGTGAAGCAGCCGCTCGATGACCCGATGATGCTGCTCGGCGAGGATCTCGGTGGGGGCCATCAGCGCCGCCTGGAGGCCGTTCTCGACGGCGAAGAGCATCGAGAGGAGCGCGACGATCGTCTTCCCCGAGCCGACGTCTCCCTGGAGCAGCCGGCTCATCGGGTGCGGCGTGCGGAGGTCCGCGACGATCTCCTGGAGGACGCGGCGCTGGGCGACGGTCAGATGGAACGGGAGGACCGAGGCGAGTCGCGATCGGATCTCGGGGGTCATCTCGTAGGAGCCCGACCGCGTCCCGCGGCGCACTTTCAGGCGGCGCAGCGCGAGGGCGAGCTGGAGGACGAAGAACTCCTCGAAGATCATCCGCCGGTGCGCCGGGGCGCGGCGCGCCGCGAGGTCTGCGAGATCCGCTCCTGCGGGCGGGAAGTGGATCTCCCGGATGGCCTGCGCGCGCGGGGCGAGGTCGAGCCTCTCGCGGAGCGTCGCGGGGAGCGGGTCGACGAGGTCCGCAGGGAGCGACGCGAGGAGAGTGTGGATGAGGCGCCTGAGCGTCTTCGGCGAGAGATCGGGGAGGCGCCGGTGCACCGGAACGATGCGGCCGGTGTGGATCTCGTCCCCGGCGCCGTGGGTCACCAGCTCCCACTCGGGGCCGGGCATCTGGAGCGCCCCCTTGCGATCGGCGGCCTGCGTCACGGCGCCGTGGAGGATGATCTCGGCGCCGGCCACGAGGTGCTTCTTGATGAAGGGCTGGTTGAACCAGAGGCACTCGAGAGAGCCGGTGCCGTCGTCCACGACCGCCTTGACGATGCGCATGCCGCGGCGGCGGGTCGTGAAGAGGCTCGAGGAGAGGACGCGGGCCTGCAGCGTGACGCGGCCGGATGCGGCCGTCAATCCGGAGATCGTCGCGAAGCGGCTCCGGTCGTCGTAGCGGAAGGGGAAGTGGAGGAGGAGATCGAAGGCGGTCTCGTACCCCTCCGCAACGAGAGCTTCGGCCCGCGCGGGCCCTACCCCTTTGACGAATCGGAGCGGGGCGTCGAGATCCACGCGCGCGGCCCCGCCCTACTGCGGCAGCTCCTCGATGGCTTCCTTCCGCGTCTTGAAGAACTCGTCCCCGGGGTTCCACTGCGGCATCGCGTCGTCCATCGCCGCGGAGTACGCGAGGTAGAGGGCGATCCTCGCCGACTTGGCGACACCCTTGAAGTCCCAGGTCGGGTCGAACTCGTCCTTGGGCTGGTGGTAGCGCTTGTCGAGGTAGTCCTGGTACTGCGCCTCACCCCAGCCGGCGGGCTTGCCCACGTAGTCGACGCCGTTCTCCATCGAGATCGAAGGGACGCCCACGCGCGCGAAGTTGAAGTGATCGGAGCGGTAGTAGTGCCCCTTCTCGGGGTGCTGATCGGGCTTGGGGGCGTAGTCGAGGGCCGCCGCCCCGTCCTGGATGTACCTCGCGAGCTGCGGCGATCGGTCGCCGCCGAGGAAGATGTAGTCGTGAGTCTCGCCGATGGCGGTGAGGCCGTCGATGTTGATGTCGGCGGCCATGCGCCCGGGGTAGATGAAGAGGTTTCGGCGGTCGGTGAAGTGCTCGGAGCCCTTGAGCCCCTGCTCCTCGGCCGTGGTCGCGATGAAGAGGGTCGTGCGGCGCGGGCGCGTCTTCATCGTGGTGACGGCGCGGGCCACCTCGATCATCGCGGCGACGCCGGTCGCGTTGTCCTGCGCGCCGTTGTAGATGGCGTCTCCGTCCACGGCCTGGCCGATGCCGAGGTGATCGTAGTGCGCGGTGACGATGACGAACTCCTTGTTGCGTGCCGGGTCGCTCCCCGGCCAGTAGGCGACGACGTTCCGCGAGTTGAAGTTCCGGATCTTGCTGGTGAGCTTCCCCGACGCCGTGACGCCGAGCGGAACCGGCTTGAACTCGCGCGTGCCGGCCGAGGCGATCAGCTTCTGGAGATCCTGCCCGCCCATGGCGACAACCTGCTTCGCGATCTCCTCGGTGACCCAGCCCGCGACCCGCAGCGGCGGCGTGTCGGCGTTCGGGTCGAGGCGCATCGCCGCGCGCTCGCGACCCCAGGAGCTCCGTACGACGTCCCACGCGTAGCCGGCCATGTCGGTGTTGTGGATGAGGATGCATCCGGCGGCCCCCTTGGCGGCGGCGATCCAGTACTTGTACGTCCACCGGCCGTAGTACGTGAGGGCCTTGCCGCCGAAGAGGTTCGGGTCCTCGGACGGCGGATCGTTCACGAGCATGAGGAGGATCTTGCCCGTGAGATCGACGTTCTTGAAGTCGTCCCACTTGTACTCGGCGGCGAGGGCGCCGTAGCCGGCGAAGACCAGCTCGGCCGACGCTTCGGCGGCGGGCTGCTGCGTCTCGGTCCAGAAGACCGCCTGGTCGGGGTACGCGGGGGTCACCGTCTGCTCGGCTTTCGTGAAGGTCAGTGAGCTGGCGTTCGGATCGGTCTCGGTGCCGACGAGCGGCACCTGCTGGAAGTACGAGACCTCGTTGGTGTTCGGATCGATGGGGACCGGCTGCCCGAGGCCCATCAGCGCGAACTCGGTCGCGATGTAGTCGGCGGCGATGTCGCCTCCCCTCGCCCCCGTGCCGCGCCCCTCGAGGAGGTCGCTCGAGAGAAACCTGGTGTGCGCCTTCAGCCGGAACTCCTTGATCGAGTCGAGCGCCGACTTGAAATCCTTGTTCTTCGCAGGATCGGTGGAGGGGGCCTCGGCGCCGGCGGCCGCGGGCTTCGCGGGGGTCGCCGGCGGAGCCGGGGGCTTGGGCGGCGTCTGCGCGAGAAGGGGCGCCGCGCTTAGAGCCAACGTCGAGAAGAGTGTCACGAGGGTTGCGCGGTCACGCGCGGACTTGAACATCCACCGTCTCCTTTGGTTGCGGGATCAGAGGGGAGCCGCTTCGTCAGCGGGCCGCGGATTATAGATCACGAATGCTGTGCTACGGTTGGCGGGATTCCAGGAGCCCGACGCCGATGCCCTCGCTCCCCGTCACCCTTCGAGAGGTCCGCGCCGCCCGCGAGGCGATCGCCGGCCTGCTGCACCGCACCCCCGTCGTCACGAGCCGCACCCTCTCCGCGCTGTCGGGGTTCCAGGTCCACCTCAAGCTCGAAAACCTCCAGAAGACGGGCTCCTTCAAGCCGCGCGGCGCCATCACCACGATGAAGGGGCTCACCGACCAGGAGCGCTCGCGGGGGGTCATCACGATCTCGGCCGGGAACCACGCGCAGGGGGTCGCCTACGCCGCCTCGGTCCTGGGGTGTCGAGCCACGGTCGTGATGCCGGCCAGCGCCTCCCCCGCGAAGGCGGAGGCGGCGCGCGGCTACGGCGCCGAGGTCATCCTCCACGGCGACATCGCCGAGACCTTCGCGAGGATGAACCAGCTCCGCGACGAGAGGAATCTCGTCTTCATCCACCCCTTCGACGCGCCGGGGACGATCGCCGGCCAGGCGACGTGCGGGGTCGAGATCCTGGAGGACGTCCCCGACACCGACGTCGTCGTCGCCGGGATTGGCGGCGGCGGGCTCTCGAGCGGCCTCGCCGTGGCGCTCCACGAGATGCGCCCGAAGACCCGGCTCGTCGGCGTCGAGCCCGTCGGGGCCGCGTCGATGCGCCGGAGCTTCGACGAGGGGAAGGCGGTCCGCCTCGACCGGACCGACACCATCGCCGACGGCCTTGCCGCCCCGTTCGCGGGGACTCTGAACTACGAGATCCTGAAGGCGACCGGTGCCGAGGTCGTCCTGGTCACGGACGACGAGATTCGCACGGCGATGAGGTTTCTTCTCGAGCGGTGCAAGACGCTCGCGGAGCCGGCGGGCGCGGCCGCGACCGCCGCGATCCTCGCGGGGAAGATCAAGGCCCCGGCGGGATCGCAGGTGGTCAGCGTCGTGAGCGGCGGCAACATCGGCCCGGAGCTTCTCGCGAAGCACCTCGCGGACGGGCGGGGCGCCTCCGCCTAGAAGAGCCCGCTGATCTTCCCCGAATCGTCCACGTCCACGCGCGTCGCCGCGGGCGCTTCCGGCAGCCCCGGCATGGTCATGATGTCGCCAGCCAGCGGGTAGATGAAGCCGGCCCCGGCGGCGGCGCGGATGTCGGTGACGGGAAACTTGAAGCCGCGCGGCCTCCCCCGGAGCGACGGGTCGTGCGACAACGACGCCGGCGTCTTCGCCATGCAGATCGGAAGGTTTCCGAGGCCGCACTGGTTGAAGAAGGCGATCCGCTTCTGGACCTTCGGCGACAGGTCGATCTCCCCCGCGCCGTAGACGGTCTGCGCGATGATGCGGATCTTCTCCTCGATCGGAAGCTCGAGGTCGTAGAGGAAGCGCAGGGTGGACGGCTTCTCGCACGCGGCAAGGACCGCCCTCGCGAGATCGGTCGCCCCGTCGCCGCCGCGGACGACCCCCTCGTGCGGCACGGCGGCGTCGGCCCCCGCCTCCATCGCGCGCTTCCTCACGGCCTCGATCTCGCGATCGGTGTCCGAGGGGAAGCGGTTGATCGCCACGACGGCCGGAAGGCCGAAGGTCCGCACGTTCTCGATGTGCTTCTCCATGTTCGCGCAGCCGCGGAGCACGGCATCCACGTCCTCTTTTTCGACCTTCGCCCTGTCCTTGAGGTTCTTGAAGGCGCCGCCGTGGAGCTTCAGCGCGCGCACCGTCGCGACGATGACCGCGGCGCTCGGCTTGAGCCCCGAGAGGCGGCACTTGATGTCCACGAACTTCTCGGCGCCGGTGTCCGAGCCGAAGCCGCTCTCGGTGACGACGTAGTCGGCGAGCTTGAGGGCGATCCGGTCGGCGATGATCGAGTTGTTCCCGTGCGCGACGTTGGCGAAGGGGCCCGCGTGCATGATGCACGGCGTTCCCTCGAGCGTCTGGATCAGGTTCGGCTTGAGGGCGTCCCTGAGGAGCGCCGTCATCGCGCCCTCCGCCTTCACGTCGCGCGCCCAGATCGGCTGGCCGGTCCGGGAGCGGCCGACGAGGATGTTGCCGAGGCGCTTCTTCAGATCGGGGTAGCTCTCGGCGAGGGCGAGGATCGCCATCACCTCGGAGGCGGCCGTGATGTCAAACCCCGACTCGCGCGTGATGCCGTTGGGGGTGCCGCCCAGGCCCACGACGATCTGCCTCAGGGTCCGGTCGTTCATGTCGAGAGTGCGGTTCCAGTAGATTTCCTTGGGGTCGAAGTTCAGGACGTTGTCGTGGTGGAGGTGGTTGTCGAGAAGTGAGGCGAGAAGGTTGTGCGCCGCCGCGACCGCGTGGATGTCGCCGGTGAAGTGGAGGTTGATGTCCTCCATCGGCACGACCTGAGCCATGCCGCCGCCGGTCGCCCCTCCCTTCACGCCGAAGACGGGCCCCATCGAGGGCTGCCTCAGCGTGTTGATCACCTTCTTGCCGATCCGCGCGAGGCCGAGCGCGAGCGAGATGTTGGTGACGGTCTTTCCTTCCCCCAGGGGGGTGGGCGTGATCGCCGTCACGACGATGTACTTCCCGTCGGGGCGCCCGGTGAGGCGCTTCATGATCGAGAGATCGATCTTGGCCTTGTGCCGGCCGTACAGCTCGAGCTCGCTCTCCGCGATGCCGGCGCTCTCGGCGATCTCGCGGATGTTTTTCAGCGTGGCGGACTGGGCGATCTCCAGATCGGATCTCATGGCGGCGTCTCCTCGCGGTCCCTCGTCTCGGGGGATCCCGGCGACACGATACGCTGACGCGCCTCATCTCGCCACGGTCTCATCCATTCGAGCAAGCGACGTGCCCGCCTCCCACGCGGCGGGGATGGCGACGCCGGCGCGGGGAACGGCGGCCTACCACCCACACCGGAGCGCGAGACCCCTCTTCTGCGCCCGCCGGGTCACCCCCCCGGCGCCCCCCCTATTAATATGTAGGGGCCACGGGCCGGGGGGCGGACGGGGTGGGCACGAAACCCCGGCGAAACGCCGGTTGCCCGCCGTGCTAGCTTCACGGATCTTGCGTCGGGCGCCCGGGAGGGTGCCCCGGGGTCACGGGGAAGGGGGACTGGGATGGAGCGCGAGCACGTCAGGTCGGGACCTGTTCGATTCGGACTCCGCGGTGTGGCGTTCGGCGCGGCACTTCTCGTCGCGGCAGCTTCCCCCGCTGCCGACGCCGCCGACGCCGCGAAGAAACCGTGGACGATCGACGAGATTCTGAGGGTCCGGGACGTGACCGATCCGCAGGCCTCCCCCGACGGGAAGCGCGTGGCGTTCGTCGTCTCCGAGGCGAGCGACGAGACCGACTCCTTCAACACCGACATCTACCTCGCCGCGATCCCGGCGCCGGGCGCCCCGCTCGCGGAGGCGATTCAGCTCACGCGCTCGCCGAAGAGCGACGCCAACCCCCGGTGGAGCCCTCAAGGCGATCGGATCGCCTTCATCTCGAAGCGCGATCCGGCGATCAAGTCGGAGGACGCCGGCGCCCAGACCTGGCTCATGAGGCCCGACGGCGGCGAGCCGTGGCAGGCCGCGTCGATCCCCGGAAGCGTGGACGATCTCGCCTGGTCCCCCGACGGCACGAAGCTCGCGCTGATCGTCGCCGAGCCGCCGACGGCCGATCGGAAGAAGCGCGACAAGGACAAGAATGACTGGACGGTCGTCGACTCCGAGTTCTCGCGCGGCCGCGTCTGGCTCGTCGACGTCCTCAGCGGGGCGGCGGTGCAGGCTTCCTCGGGCGGAGTCCACGTCACCGAGATCGACTGGTTCCCCGACGGCGCGCGGCTCGCCCTCGCCGGACAGCCGACCCCGCGCGCCTTCGACGAGTTCAACGCCAACATCTACACGCTCGACCTGACGAAGCCCCTCGCCGCGCTCGCCGCCCGGTCGAAGGACGCCGTCGGCGTCGAGCCGTCGCCGATCCTCCCGGCCCCCTGCTCGTGCACCTCGCCGCGCGTCGCCCCCGACGGCGCGACGATTGCCTTCGTGACGACGGACGCGAGCCGCGAGTGGTACATGAACAACTACGTCGCGACGGTGCGCCCGACGGGGGCCGGGTTGAAGCTGCTCACGAGATCGTTCGACGAGATCGCCTCCGACATCTCGTTCACTCCGGACGGCCGGTTCATCCTGTTCCAGGCGAACACGCGCCTCGTCAACCACATCTACCGCGTCCCCGCGGCCGGCGGAAGGATGGAGCCGCTGACGAAGGGGGACGACGTGTACCGCACCGCCTCCGTGAGCCGGAACGGCCGGGCGCTGGTCTTCATCCACGAGTCGCCGCTCGAGCCGATGGAGGTCCACGCGCTCGACATCACCCCGGAGGGTTTCCCGGGATCGGCGCGCCCCGTCACGGCCTTGAACGGCTGGGCGCGGGAGATGGCGACGCTCCCGAAGGAGCCCTTCCACTGGAAAGGAGCCGACGGCCTCGACATGGAGGGGGTGCTGGTCCGCCCCGCCGGCCTCCCCGCGGGGGCGAAGGCCCCTCTTCTCACGATCGTCCATGGCGGCCCCGCGGGATCGTTCGCGAACAACTTCTCGGCGCGCCGCGGCGCCTACCCGATCCAGCTCTTCGCCCAGAAGGGGTTCGCCGTCTTCATGCCGAACCCGAGGGGGAGCGGCGCGTACGGCGAGGAGTTCCGTGCGGCGAACGTGCGCGACTGGGGGGAGAAGGACTACGTCGACATCATGAGCGGGATCGACGAGCTCGTGGCGAAGGGCATCGCCGACGGCGCGCGGCTCGGCATCATGGGGTGGTCGTACGGCGGCTTCATGACGTCGCGCGTCCTCACGAAGACGAAGCAGTTCGCCGCCGCGAGCGTCGGGGCCGCCGTCACCGACACCGTCTCGTTCACCGCGACCACCGACATCCCGCACTTCATGCGCTCCTACTTCGGCGCGTGGCCGTGGGAGGACCCGGCCGTCTACACGGGGCACACCGCGGTCTTCAATGCGAAGGGGATCTCGACCCCCACGCTCATCCAGCACGGAGAGGCCGACGCGCGCGTCCCCGTCTCGCAGGGATGGGAGCTGTACTTGGCGCTCCGCGAGCAGAAGGTGCCGGTCGAGTTCGTCACCTACCCGCGGCAGGGGCACGGCTTCACCGAGCCGAAGCTCATCCGGGACGCGATGTCCCGAAACCTCGCGTGGTTCTCACGCTGGATCCTGGGTGAAACCTCGCCTTGAAGAGATCCCTGCTCGCGTCGGGTGTCCTCCTCGCGCTCGGCGCCGCCGCCGCCGCGGAGGTCCCGTACCGCCTCGGCCGCGAGACGGTGCCGAACGGCTCGTTCGATCACGTGGGGCCGAAGTGGCAGCAGCTCCGCCCCGACGAGGGGGAGAAGCTCGCGATCATCCCCGAAGGTTGGTTCGTCGGCTATCAGGGGGGGCAGCGGACGATGCCCCTCGCGGGGAAGGACCCCGACACCGGCGGGCGGTGCATGGACTTCCTGTACGGAGCAGGGCGCGTGGATCTCCATTCGCCGATCTTCCCGCTCGACGGGGCCGGCACGTACCTCCTCTCGATGAGGACCCGGAGCGTCGTGGGCCCGACCGATCACGCGCTCCGCGTCGTCGTGAGGCTCCTGGGTCCGGAGAGCGACGCCTCCGCTGCGCCTCCCCTTCCCTTCGAGACGCGGGTCGCCGCCGGCCCTCCCGAGCGGAAGTGGGCGGCTCACACCGCGCTCGTCGCGATCGGCGGCGAAGCGACTCGCGCGGAGATCCACCTCGTGAAGGACGACGACCGGGCGGACTTCCTCGTGGACGACGTCTCGTTCCGGCGGATTGAGGCAGCGCCGCAAGAGACAAGGTTCAGTCTCGACCCGCAGAACCCGCCGTGGGAATCGCCCGTCCTGTTCCTGGGGGCAATCGAAGGGGTTGATCTCAGCCTGGAGGGATCGTTTCCCCAAGAGATCTGGGTCGAGGCGCGCACCGGGACAACCCCGACGCCGGACGCGGCTTGGGAATCGTGGCGGAGGGCGTGGATAGACGACTCGATCAAGTCATCGGCAACGGGAGGGTTTCACATCCTCGCCACGGGGATCGATCTATTCGCACAGGTCCGATTCCGTGGATTCGGCGTCACCGGCCTCTCTGTCCGCACACGCCCCGCCTCCGCGCCCTCGCGCGGTGTGCTCATCGAAGAAATCGACGATCCGGAGCAACCGCCGCCGGTCGAAGTTTCTGGAATTGCAATCGACTTCGTCGCCGCGCTGCGGCCGCCGGCATGGAACGAGTGCGTGAGCGGAGCGCTCGCTCCGCTGCGATCTCGCGCGCTGGCCTCGACGCGCTTCGCGACCTCGGATCGCGCCCGGGCGATCGCGATCCGCGACGCCGCCGCATCGTGGCTCACTTTCACCGCCGGAGGCGATCCGCCGGAAGGGAGCGGCATGCCGGATCCGGGGCACCTGCTGGCGGACTGCGCATCCGCGACGCCGCTTCACTGCCGAGGCCGCGCGCGCGAGATCGTCACCGGCGCCTGCAGGTGTCTCGGAATGATCTGCACCGGTGAGCCGGAGGCCGGGACGTTCGATGTCTGGCTCGACGACGAGCGGCGCTGGATCGCGCTCGCGCTCGACCCGAACGCCGTTGTCCTGGGCGAATCCTCTCGCCCCGCCATCAGCCTCGTCCACGCCGACTTCGCGGCGGCGGGCCCGCGCGCGCTGAAGGTCAACCTCTATCAGACGATGCCCGACTTCGACAGGTACATGCACCGGTTCACCCCAGCGGCCCCGTGGACCCCCGTCGAAGGAGATCTCGTCTGGCGCCTCGCCCCCGGCGACAACTCCGTCGAGATCGCCGCGCGGAACCACGCCGGGAAGCTCGGCCCCGTCGCGGCGTACCGCGCGCGCGTCGAGCCGCCCCCCGCCGAGCGCGCCGCCCCGTACGCCGGGTTGCGCGCTCTCTCCGGCGATCCGCACGTCCACACGGGCCTCGCGCTCTACCCCATGCTGAATCCGAAGGAGCCGCTCGCGACCGGCACACCCGAAGCCGCCTTCGACTCGGCGCGGAAGAACGGCCTCGACTGGGCGGCGGTGACCGATTACTCAGCGAACATCGACGACCCTCGCGCCCGCAAGGGGACGACGTCGGAGTGGGACCATCTTCGCGACGCCGTCACGAGGGCGAACGAGCCGGGACGCTTCGCGGCATTTCTCGGCGTCGAGTTCGACGGCGGGGGATTCACGACGAAAGGAGGCACGGGGCGCAAGCTGATCCTCCTCCCCGACGCGTCGGCCGACACGTACTGCTCTCCGATGACCCAGAACGTGGGCGACTGCCCCGTCGTCGAGGACGCTTACCGCTACGCGCGCGCGCACGGAGGCGCCGTGATCGCCGCGACGCCGTGCGCCGCGGCCGGCGAGGACACCGACTGGTCGCGCTTCGATCCGATCCTGTCGCTCATGGAGATGGTCGGAGGGGCCTGCGAGACGGGGCCCGGCGGCCTCCTCGACGTCGCCTCGCGCCGCGCCCTTCCCGTGGGCGCCGCGGGGGGCGGGAACAGCCGGAAAGCGACCGCCGGTGAGACCGACCGGACCATCTGCTGGGCGAAGGACGTCACGCGCGAGTCGCTGATCGACGCGATGCGCGCGCGCCGCTGTTACTTCAGCGCCGCCGGCCACATGGAACTGGCCTTTTCGATCGACGGCGCCCCGATGGGGGCGGAGATCGAGGCGGCCTCGCCGACCGCGTGGTCGGTCACGGCGCGGAGCGTCAGCGCCCCCGCCTTCTCGAGGATTGAGATCCTGAGGGACGGCGCCGTCGTCGCCTCGGCTCCCTGCGAGTCGGCGACGCGCTGCGATCTCGAGGGGGGGTTGGGCGCCGCGTGGCCCGGCCTCTGGTACGCCGCGGTGGACGGCGCCGACGGCGCGCGCCTCGCCATCTCCAGCCCCGTCCGCGTGGGCGGCGGGGAGGCTTCCCGATGAGCGCCGGGGTCGCCGTGCATGGTCGTGGCTTTCACGCCGGGCGCCGGCAGCGTGATAGAATTTCCCATCGTTCGTTCAGGTCGTGGCAGGGGCTGCCGTCCGCCGGCGCAGAATGGTGATCGACATGCACGAGAAGACGCTCGACCTCGATCCGCGAATCCATCTCGCCGGGCGGAGCCTCCTGACACCGGGGGCTGCATGATGACGGTCGAGCCGCTTTCCAGGCGGCACCGTCTGTCCATCGTCATCCCGATGCTGAACGAAGAGGCCGCGCTGCCGGCTCTCTTCGCCGCCCTCCGCCACGTCCGCGACAGCCAGGGCGACTTCTCATGCGAGTTCATCCTCGTCGACGACGGGAGCTGGGACCGCACGGCGGACGCGCTCGATGCGGCCGCCGCGGATCCCGACTTCAAAATCATCCATCTGTCCCGCAATTTCGGGCAGCAGGCGGCCATCAGCGCCGGGATCGATCACGCGGACGGCGACGCGCTGGTCATCGCCGACGCCGATCTTCAGGATCCGCTCACGCTCGTCCCCGAAATGATGCGGAAGTTCGCCGAAGGGTACGACGTCGTCAACAGCGTCCGCACACGGCGTCAGGGAGAGTCGTTCTACAAGCGCAGGACGGCGGCGCTGTTCTACTGGCTCATGGGACGCCTGACGTCTTCGCACCTGCCCGTCCTGCAGGGCGACTTCCGCCTCATGAGCCGGCGTGTCGTCGGGGTCCTCAAGCGACTCCCGGAGCGTCACCGTTACATTCGCGGGCTGGTCGCCTGGGCGGGGTTCAGGCAGACATCCATCCCCTACGAGCGGCCGGTCCGGACGGCGGGCGAGACCCACTACAGCAACTCCCGGATGGTCGCGCTCGCTCTCGACGCGATCCTCTCCTTCTCGTGGCTGCCCCTGAGGGCGGCTTTTCTGCTCGGTCTCGTCTGCATGGCCCTCAGCGGCGCCTTTCTCTTCGTGAACCTCATCCTGTGGATCTTCACCGACCTGCCGGTGAAGGGCTGGCTCAGCCTGGCATCGCTCATCGTGCTGATGGGCGGGCTCAACCTCGTGATGGCCGGGGTGATGGGAGAGTACGTGGGTCGGATCTTCGACGAGGCGAAGGGTCGACCTCGCTACATCGTCTCCGCCACGTGCAACATCGCGGGGCCGCCACGACCGTGAAGCCGAGCGCCCACAAAGACGAAGCCGAGTTCCACGACGCGTGGGCGAGCGACCTCAAGCCCGAGGATGTCCCCGTGCGGGAATCGTTCGAGGCGGCCACGTCGCCCGAGAACCGGCGCATCCTCCGCTGGCTGGGCCCGCTGCAGGGGCTGAAGCTGCTGGACATCGGATGCGGAGCCGGAGAATCGGCGGTCTACTTCTCACTCATGGGCGCGGACGTGACGGCGATCGACATCTCGCCCGGGATGATCGCCCTGGCGGGGCGCACGGCCAGCCTCCACGGCGTGGCACCCAACCTCATGGTCATGCCAGCGGACGACATGACCTTCCCCGACGCGACGTTCGACGTCGTGTACGGCGCCAATGTCCTCCACCACGTGGACAAGGTGAGATGCCTCGATCACGTCGCGCGCGTGCTCAAGCCTGGTGGGCGCGGGGCGTTCGTGGATCCTCTGGCCCACAATCCCGTCATCAACCTCTACCGCTGGATGGCCAGCGCTGTTCGCAGCGAGGACGAGACGCCGCTGAGGATGGCGGATCTGGAAATCTTCCGCGAGCGCTTTCGGCAGGTCGAGCACGCCGAGTTCTGGCTCTTCTCCCTGTGGATCTTCGTGAGGTTCTATCTGATCGAGAGGGTCCACCCGGCGCGGGAGCGGTACTGGAAGAAAATCCTGACGGACCACGCGCGCCTTGCACCGAGCTTCCTCAGGCTCGCCCGCTGGGACGAGCGCGCGATGATGATCGCCCCCTTCCTGGGGCGCTACTGCTGGAACATCGCGGTCATGGTCACCCGGTAGCCCGAGCGTTCCCCGCGGATCCGTCTCAGGCGACGCCCGCGTTTCGAGCCGTGCCGGGCTCCGCGAGAAGCAGCGGCGACCAAAATGCGAGCGCCGCCGTGGCGAGAATCGATCCGAGCGCCACCCACGCGGCGACTCGCCGCACGGCGGTCGCCTCGAACCTCAGCTCCACCGTGTGGCTCCCCGCCGGCACGCTGAAGGTCACGGCCCCGTAGCGCGGATCGGGACGCAGCTCCAGGGGCTCGCGGTCGAGAGAGCCTGCCCATCCCGGAAACCAGAAGGATCGCAGCCGCACGCTGCCCCCCGCGGCGCTGTCGATCTTCAGCACGCGGTGACTGCTCGCCCAGGTCTCCACGGCAATCTCTCCCGTCCCTTCCGTAAACGCATAGGGCGGAAGATCGACGCCCGTCTGCCTGAAAGTCCTGTACATGCCGAACTGCACGGGCGTGAACGCCGGCTCCGCCCAGGACGTGACCACGTCGCTCTGGAGGACATTCTCGTCGAACGTGAACGGTTTCAGATGCGCGACCTGCCAGGCGAGAACGAGATTCACCGTGATCGCCAGAGCCAGGATCGCCACGCCGGCGGCCACGCCCCCGGGACCCCGTGGGCGCGGGCCGCCCGGCTGCGGCCACGCGGACCTCATCGCCAGACCGACCAGCAAGGGGGATGCGAACACCATCAGCATCTGGAAGCGCCACGGGAACTGAATCGTCGGAAGCTCGGGCACCAGGCGCCAGACGGGCGTGGAGATCTCCAGTTGCATCAGGTACGCCGCGCCGCAGCAGCCGGCCATGGCGAGGACGTCGCGCCGTCGCCGGGAGCGATCCCCCGGAAGAAGCGCCAGGGCCAGCGCCGCGGCGGCGGCTCCGAGGAACAGCTGCGAGTGCGCCGACTTCAGGATGGGAGGCTTGATGGGGTCCTTGAACCCCAGGCCCGGCAGGATTTCGTCCTTGAAGATGAAGTTGATGCGGAAGTCCCCGTTCGGCATCTCCCGGACCCACGAGATGTTGGCCTGTCCCTTCTCGAGCAGGGCCGGAAGGAGGACGGGCGCCGAAAGGGCCGCGCCGCACGCCAGCGCAAGCACAGGCCGGGCGAGAGCGCCCCAGCGCCCGCGCGCTTCCCACGCCAGCCAGAGCCCCACGAAAAGAGAAAAGATCAGGGTGCTGATGACGTGCGTGAAGATCAGCCCCGCATAGGAGAGCGCGAGCGCGAGGAAGTGGCCGCGACCCGGCGCGTCGAGCGTGCGCCGCACGTTCATGAGGATGAGCGGGAAGAAGATGAAGGCCGTCGTCTCCGAGATCGCGAACCGTTGATAGAAGTCGAGGAGATGGTACGGGAGCAGGAGGTACAGCGCCGCCGCGGCGGCGGCCGGCACCCCGGGGCCGACCCATTCGCGCGCGAGGCGGTGAAAGGTGATGACGCTGAGCGCCGCCACAATCACGATGTACAGCCTCATGCCGCCCAGGACTGATCCGGCGGCCCACGATGCGGCCGCGGCGCCATACCAGGGCAGCGGCGGGAAGAAGATGAACGTCGGGCTCCCCAGCCCCCGGTTCGTCGCGTCCGTCCATCGCGGGTAAAGGTCCCCCTCGGAGAGGGCCTTCATGAACCCCTGCAGGTAATGCATCGTGCCGTAGGAATCGCTCCCGAGGGGAAGCGCCGCGTTCAGGAGGAGAGGGGCGCAGAAAGCCAGCACGGCTCCTGCGAGAATCGAGGCGGCGAGCCAGGTCGATCCGAAGGACTCCTCGGCGGGCGGTGGAAGGCGACCTGGCCCGCTCCTCGATGGACGGGTTCGCGTCATCGTGAAGGCCCGGTCACCTTGAGGACCGCCGCCGCGCTCGCCAGGAGCTTCGAGGCCCGCCCCCGGCTCATCACGCGGATCTCCACCCGCCCGTAGGTCCCCGAGGGGGAGGGCTTCACTTCAAACAAGAGCTCCGTTGATGCGTGGGGGTCGAGAGCGAGCAGTCGGGACGCCGGGGCCGCGCTCCACCCTTCGGGGACGGAGAGCGAGACGGTTCCATCCACTCGCAACGCGTCGGCGGCGGCGCAGGTGACGGTCATCGTCCCGCCGGCCGCATCGATGGCGACTTCGGGATCGAAGGCGCGGAGGAGGCCCGGCGCGCCAATCTCACTCGTCGTCGCCTCGAAGAACCGCTGGCCGGTCGAGACCGCAAACGAGATCCCGATGGCGGCCAAAGGCTCCGTGCCGGGTGCCGGCCTCTCCTCGAACAGATGGACGAGCTTCAGCGGCGCATCGAAGCTCCCTCCCCTGTCGAGCCCGGCCGCCGCGGCGACCGACCGCTGCTCTCTCATCGCCTCACGCGCGACGTCGGCGTAGCGGCGGCCGAGCCCGGCATCGTACGCATCGACGCGCTCGATCTCGACGCGCACGCCGGAGGCCTCGAGCCCCCCGTCGTCGATCGGATACGCCGGGTACGAGACCTTGTCGGCCTGGAAGAAGACCGCCGTCTCCGGGACGCGCCACACGCGAAGCCCTTCGTTCGCGAGCTGCTCCGGGTACTCCACGGAGGAGGCCGCCGCCCGCACCGCGAGGAGCGCGAGCGCGCCCGTGGCGATGTGGGCCCCGTGCGCCGACGCCGGCCCCGGCAGCCACGTCAGGAGGCGATCGGGGCGGAGAAGCCTCAGATGGCGCGTCAGCTCGCGAACGGTTCGATCCCTATCCCACGCCGTCACGACCGCGGCCGGATCCGCCGCGGGAGGGAGGTCGGCGCGAAAAAGAACGTGGAACATCGCGACCCCGAGCCGATCGAGCGTCCAGTGCAGCTCGGTGAGGCGCATCGTGCCGAAGGCCGGGCCGCGAATCGCCGAGACGCGGTCGACCCCCGCCTCCCCGGCCGTGAGATAGATGGCGACGACGCGCCGCTTCCCGGCCAGCGCCTCGCGCGCGAGGAGCGGGGCGACGACTCCTTCGTCGTCCGGGTGCGCGAGGACGACGACGGTGTCGGACTTGACGCGATCGGGAACGAGAAGCGGCGCCGCAGGACGATCTTCCGCTCGGATCGGGGAAGCGGCTCCGAGAATCGCGGCGGCGATGAGCAGGGCGCGCGCCGCGGGGATCGACATGCCGCGCACGTTACGGCCTCGCCGGACGGATGACAAGCTCGACGCTCGAGGCGAGTGGAAAGGTGACCACGACGCCGCCGGCCTCGCGGGCGTACGACGTCGCGGCGAGCGCGCGAGCCGGCGCCCCCTCCTCGCGAAGCGTCACGCCGGCGAGGCGCTCGTAACCCGGAGGCAGGCGGACGAGAAGCGACGCGGCGGCGATCCCGCGAGACCCCCGCTCCTTCCACGACGGCGGCGCGGTGATCGCCACGTGCACGCCGTCGCTCTCCTGCCGCCACGTCAGCCCTGCGTTGCGGCGCGCGTCGAGCCACAGCGCGAGGTCGTGCGCGGACGGGTACCAGATCGCGCCGGCCCGCTCCGTCTCGAGCCGCCGCAGCGCCTCGTCCACGACGAGATAGCGAACCGGCACTCCGCCCGACTCCTGAAAGGTCTCCCAGAAGTGATCCGAGAGGCCGAGGATCCCGCCTCCCTCGCGGACGCCGTCCACGAAGGCGAGCGCCCCGGCGACCGAGGCCTGGAACGACGGGTCGGTGCGGATCGCGCCCGCATCCATTCCACCCGCGGCGACCCGGCGCTCGAGATCGGCCGGCGGGTAGAACCTGCGCTGGAGGCTCGCCCCCTCGATCTCGAGGATCTCCCCTCCCCCGGGGTACGCGACCCACCACTCGCGGCCGGGCTCGTCGAGATGGCGCGAGCCGACGATCATCGAGAAGCCCGCCCTCGCCGCCGCGCGGAGAGCCTCCGGGTTGTCGGCGACGCCGGGGAAGCGCATCACCGTCACGAGATCGTCCTGGAGCCCAAGGCCTCTGTACGCCTCGCGCGCGGCGCGCAGGTGGCGCTCCGCGTAGTCCCGGCGCCCGGTCAGCGCGTGATCGATGTTGCACCCGGTCTCGGTCGTCGAGAACTCGTGGTGGTCGAAATTCTCGTCGCCGTCGGGCGCGTGCGTGTCGCCGTGGCCGCCGAGCTCGAGCCAGGCGAACTCGGGAGCTGTGGCGAGCCGCCGCCAGATCGCCGCGGCCTCGGGCGAGCCGGCGAGGCCGGGTCCGCCTTCCTTGCGTCGATGATCCGGGCACGACATCAGCGCGGCGCGGAGGGAAGGGTGATCGCGGTGCAGGCGGAAGAGGCTGCGATCCGGGTATCCCAGCCGGTCGAGGGAGGTGAGGTCGGGCCCGATGTCGTCGGTCAGGTAGACGATCGCGAGATCCGCGGGCGTCGCCCCCGGCCCGGCGCGCGGGAACCTCGGCCACTCGGTCCCCGAGACGATCACGCGCTCGGGGACGATGACGGAGGTCGAGCCGCCGAGGCGCGCGAGCAGCTCGAACCCCGACGTCCCCGACCGTCGCGGGACGCCCGAGAGACGGCACCCCGGGCCGACAGTGAGCCCGGGGGGGAGAGATCCCGAGGCGATCGAGCACTCGCACTCCCTCTCGCGGGGATCGTTGGGGTCGTCGGGGGCCACGCGGCGACACGAGAGCCTGGACTCGTAGCGGACGCCGACGGCGGCTGCCGGAAGCACCGCCGGGCTGACGACCAGGGAGTCGTCGCCCGCCGGCCAGGGGTCCACGACGACGTCGTCGAAATCGGCGCGGGCGCCCGATCCCGTCAGGGGGCCGGCGCGCCCCTCACCCGGCGTCGCCTTCGCGAGATCGAGGACGCGCTCACCGTCGACGAAGACGCTCAGGTGCTTTCCCACGGCGGCGGCGGCCACCTCGTGCCACCCCGCGGCCTGCGGCTTGAAGATCGACGCCCCGAGGGTGACCAGCTCGGCCCCCCGGTGCTCGCGGACGAGCGCGCCGCCGTGGAGAAGGTGAACCGAGACATCGATGTAGTGCGCGGGATCCCTGTAGCGGAGCGCGAACCCGGCGAGGCCGACGTGCGGCGCGATTCGCGCGGAGATCGCGCCGTCGGCGAAAGGGGCCCCGGGGGCGAGGAGGCAGCGATCGGCCGTCGCGTCGAGCGATCGGAGTTGCCCGTCGCGGGGATCGGCCATCGAACGCACGATCTCCCAGTCCGTCGGGCCGCCCGCGCACCCGGTCTCCAGGGTGACCTCGCGCGCCGCGTCGAAATCGATCGCGACGCGCGCGGGGGCCGCGCCGAGCGAGAGGGCGGCGAAGGCGATCGGGATCCAACTTCGCGCTCGCATCGGCGATCCCCCTCACTTGACCCTGTCGCGCCCCGCCCTTACGCTCCGCCACGGAATGAGGAGCCGGAGCGCGACGCGCCAGTCTATGAGCCTCAGCGAACGTTGGCCAGAGAGGGTGCGCCGGCTCGGCGCGGCGGCCCTCGCGGCAGCGTTCCTTTCGGCGACGTCGGGGCTGTGTTCGGCCGCGGCCGGGAAGGGCGATCCCTACGCGGGGCTCAAGGCGTTCTCCGGGGACATCCACGTCCACTCGGGGCTCGCCCTCTACCGCGTCCTCGATCCGAACAACCCGCATTCGATTGGAACCCCCGACGAAATCCTCGACGCCGCCGAGAGCCGCGGCCTCGACTTCGTCGTCATCACCGAGCACAGCAACAACGTGAACGACCCCCGCGGCATCGCCTGGCGGGAGAAGACCGGCGAGGTCTTCACCCTTCCCGACGGCACGCGAACGCCGAGCGAGTGGATCTACCTCCAGTCGGCGATTGCGCGCCACAACCGGCCCGGGCGATTCCTCGCCTTCCTCGGGCTCGAGTACACGCGCGGGACCACCGAGACGGGGACCCCCGGCCACAAGCTCGGGATCTTCCCGGGGGACCATCTCCCGGGATACTGCTCGAACTTCCCCCACAACGCGGGGGACTGCCTCACCGGCGCCGACTTCTTCAGGTTCGTGAAGGAGAACGGCGGCACGGCCGTCGCCGCGCACCCGTGCTCCCTCGTGACGTGGGGGCCGAGCGACTGGTCCGAGCTCGATCCTGTGATGAACGCGATGGAGATGATGTCGGGGAAGTGCGAGTTCGGCGAGAACGGCTACAACGACGTCCTCACCATGAGGAAGCTGAAGATCGGGGCGCGCGGGAGCAGCGACTCGCACCACTTCGAGGTCGGCGGAAACGACAGGACGATGTGCTTTGCCCGCGAGCTGACGAAGGGCGCGATCCTCGGCGCGATGAAGGCCAACCTCTGTTACTTCACCGATCGCTTTCCGGTCACGCTGAAGTTCAGCATCAACGGCGCGCCGATGGGAGCGGAGATCCGGGACGACGGATCCGGGATCGCGGTCCGGGCCACCGCCGAAACCGAGTGGGACACCGATTTCGATCACATGGAGCTGATCCACGACGGAAAGGTCGCCGCCCGGGCCGACTGCCAGGACGAGGCGTACGCTCACTGCGCCCTGTCGACCTTTCTCCCGTCGGACACCGCGGGGGTCTACTACGTGGCGGTCGCGAGCCAGACGAACCGCCGCATCGCGATCTCGTCCCCGATCTGGGTGACCGCCGCGCCGTGACGGGAGTCCGGCCGAAGATCACGTGCGCGCTCATCGGCCTCGTCGCGTTCACCGTCCGGGTGCTGCACGTCCTCTCGTACGACCCCGCGCCGACGAACGACATGGCCGTGTACGTGGACATGGCGGTGAGGCGGCTCGCCCTCGCCAACCTCTTCTCCCCGGAAGGGATCTGCTGGTTCCCTCCGGGGTACTCCCTCTTCATGAAGCCCTTCTTCCTCCTCTTCGAGCGCGACGCGGCGCTGCGCGCGATCCAGATCGCGCAGTGCGCCCTCGGGGCGTGGACCTGCCTTCTCGTCGGGCGCCTCGCGACGCGCCTCCACTCGCGGCGCGCGGGGCTCGTCGCCGCGCTCCTCACCTGCTTCTACCCTCATCTCCTCTTCTACTCCAGCGCGTGGATGAGCGAGAACCTCTTCACGCCGCTCTACCTCGTCTCGATCCTGCTCGTCTTCCGCGCCGCGCGGCGTGACGCCGGGGGCGGGCTGTACCGCGCGGGGCTCGTGACCGGCGCCGCCGCCATCGTCCGCCCCGTGGCGGCCTCCGTCGGACTGCTGGCGATCGTCGTCGCCCGGCGGCGCGGAAGATCTCTCCGGGCCCTGCTCCCTTTCCTCCTCGGGGGGCTCACGATCGTCGGGCCGCTCGCGCTCCGGAACCGGATCGCCTACGGGCACTTCGTCGCCATCGCGCCGAACGGGGCCTTCAACCTCGCGATCGGGAACCAGGCGGACGCCACGGGACACTCCATGGACCCGCCGTCGATCGCAGGCGACATCTGGAGCCGGATGGACTACTTCCGGCAGTCGGCGACGGCGTTCGTGACGAACGATCCGTGGGGAGCGCTCTACGTCGCGATGAAGCTGAAGTGGGAGGCCTTCTGGGAGGCGATTCCGCCGTGGCCCCTCTACTCGAGCGATCCGCAGCTCTTCGCCGGAGAGAACTTCTTTCCGTTCGCGACGTGGCAGCTCGCCTTCGCGCTCGGGCTCGTGGGAGTCGGAGCCCTCGCCCTTCGACGGCGCGCCGACTGGTGGCTGACGCCTCTCGCGTTGGCGGCCTACACGGCCTTCTACATGCTCTTCTTCGGAGGATCGAGGTTCCGCCTTCCCGCCGAGACCCTCTTCCTCGCCTGGGCGGGATGCGGCGCCGCGGCGCTCGTCGCGACGGTGCCGCGCCTGCGCCGCGCCACGGCCCCGCAGTTCGCCCTCGCGATATCCCTCGGCCTGGTCGTCGCCCTCGGCTCGAGCGCCGTGCACGCCGCATCCGCGCGCGCGTTCCTCCTGGCTCCCGCGTCGCGGCTCGCGGCGGGAGACCAGATGGCGGTCGTGGCGAAGGGACCGCCCGTCCCGATCTTCGCGGCGCGCCTTCCGGTCGATCGATCGCGCGGGCGCTACGTGCGGATGGGGTTCACCGCCTACCGGCAGGGGCCGCCGCGCGACGTCCCCGACAACGGCTTCGTGAAGATCACGTTCTATGACGCGGACGGGAACGCCCTCGGGTGGCTCGACAACCCGAAGTACTACCTCGAGGCCCTTCCCGCCGATCGGTGGGTCTACATCGCCTTCAAGGCGCCCATCCCTCCGGCGGCGACGTCGTGTCAGGTCACGCTGGTCCCGAATCGCGCCAGCCCCGACACGCTGATCCTCGATCAGCCGATCCTGAGGTACGCGCGGGGGCTCGACCTCGCCTTCGAGTTCGAGTTCCCGTATCTCCGGTACGCGGAGTGAGCCCGGCCGCGGCCGTCCTATAATGCGCGCTCTTTCTCTCCCGCGAGGCCTGACGGATGACTCGAGTGGAACCCGAGAAGCTCAACCTGGGGTGCGGCACCTTCAAGCGCGACGGCTGGCTCAACGTCGACGCCGGCGCCCTCGTCCTGCCCGATCTTGTCGTCGATCTGGACGCCCGACCGTGGCCGTGGGAGGACGGGCGATTCAGCGAAATCGAGATGAGCCACGTCCTCGAACACCTCCGCGATCCGTTCGCGACGATGGCCGAGCTCAACCGCGTTCTGCGGCCGGGGGGGCGCTCCGCGTCCATGTCCCGCATTTCAGCCGCGGCATCACGCACCCGGATCACAAGCGCGGCTTCGACGTCAGCTTCCCGCTCTACTTCGATCCCCGCCACCGGCCCTTCTTCACGGGGACTGCGTTCGAGCTGGAGCGCATGCGCTTTCGCTGGTTCGCGCAGCCGGAGCTCAAGCGCCAGGTGCTGGGGGCGCCGTCCTATGCGCTGGGCCGCGCAGCCGGCTTCGTGTTCGACGCGGCGGCCAACGCGGCCCCCTACGTCTGCTCGCGCGGCTGGTGCTTCCTCGTCGGCGGCTTCGAGGAGTTCGAGTTCAGGTTCCGGAGGCCCCGATGGCGCCGGCGGCCGGGGTCGATCCCCCGTTCTCCTCTCGTTGACTCCCCCCACCCCCTCTGCTAGGCTTGCCCCCTTTCTGGAACGTCGAGCGGGGCTCGCCCACGATCCGAAGCCCGTTACAGGCGCGTAGCTCAGGGGGAGAGCGCTTCCCTGACACGGAAGAGGCCAGCGGTTCAAATCCGCTCGCGCCTACCACTTCCAACCGAATCGGCCGCGAGTCGAGTTGCCGGCAAGGGGGAAGTCAGCGGGGGAGGGAGTCGTGTCGGCGCCTCCGCGTCCGTGCGTTCCGGCAGTCGTAGAGTGAATCGGACCGGCCCTCGGGGCCGGGCGGCGGGACATGGCGGTCATGGCCGGAGAACAGGTGCAGGTCACGCTCCCTGACGGGAAGGCGCGGAGCTATCCGCGCGGCGTCCCCCTCACCGACGTCGTCCGATCGATCGGACCCGGACTGGCGCGCGACGCCGTCGCCGCCGTCGTCGACGACGAGATCCTCGACCTCGGCCGCAAGCTCGATCACGACGCGAAGCTCCGGGTGCTGACCGCGAAGGACCCCGAGGCGCTTGACGTGCTCAGGCACTCGACGGCCCACCTGACGGCGCACGCCGTCAAGGACCTCTTCCCCGAGGTGCAGATCGGCATCGGCCCCGTCACGGAGGGGGGCTACTACTACGACTTCCTCCGCCCCGAGCCCTTCACCCCCGAGGACCTCGAGAGGATCGAGAGCCGGATGCGCCAGATCGTGGACTCCGATCTTCCGATCGAGCGCATCGAGGGGCCGAAGTCCGAGGCGCTGAAGATCTTCGAGGGGCAGCACGACGCGCTCAAGGTCGAGCTGGTCACGGAGAAGGGCGGCGACGTCGTCTCGTGCTACCGCCAGGGTGAGTTCGTCGACTTCTGCCTCGGGCCGCACGTGCCGAGCACGGGGAAGATCAAGGCCTTCAAGCTCCTCTCCGTCGCGGGGGCCTACTGGAAGGGGGACCAGCGCAACGCGCAGCTCCAGCGGATCTACGGCATCTCCTTCTTCAAGCAGGAGGACCTCGACGCGTACCTGAAGACGCGCGAGGAGGCCGACAAGCGCGATCACCGCAAGCTCGGCCGCTCGCTCGATCTGTTCTCGTTCCATCCCGAGGCGCCGGCGAGCCCCTTCTTCCACCCGAAGGGGGCGATGGTCTACAACGCGCTCGTCGATCACGTGCGCGGCCTTTACGCGGAGTACGGCTACCAGGAGGTCATCACCCCGCAGGTCTTCGAGCTGTCGCTCTTCGAGCGCTCGGGGCATCTCGCGAACTACCGCGAGAACATGTTCATGGTCCAGGCGGGAGAGCACCAGTACGCCATCAAGCCGATGAACTGCCCCGGCCACACGGTGATGTACCGGACCGAGAGACGATCGTACCGGGATCTCCCCCTGCGCCTCGCCGACTTCGGCCGCCTCCACCGCTTCGAGCTGTCGGGGGTCACGGCGGGGCTCTTCCGCGTCCGCTCCTTCTCGCAGGACGACGCGCACGTCTTCTGCACGCCGGAGCAGATCTACCAGGAGGTCTTCTCCGTCACGAAGATGATCCTCGATCTCTACCGCACCTTCGGCTTCGAGAAGGTGGGGATCTTCCTCTCGACGAAGCCCGCGAAGGCCCAGGGGGCCGAGGACGTGTGGGAGAGGGCCGAGGCGATGCTGCGGAAGGCCCTCGCCGATCAGAAGCTCGACTACACGGTCGACGAGGGGGGCGGGAGCTTCTACGGCCCGAAGATCGACTTCTCGGTCACCGACGCCCTCGGGCGAGGGTGGCAGCTCGGCACGATCCAGCTCGACTTCACGCTCCCCGAGAAGTTCGATCTCAAGTACGCGGCGGCCGACGGGAGCGAGGCGCGGCCGGTGATGATCCACCGGGCGGTCTTCGGATCTCTCGAGCGCTTCATCGGCGTCATCGTCGAGCACTTCGGCGGCGCCTTCCCGGTGTGGCTCGCCCCCGTCCAGGTGGCGCTCCTCCCCGTGACCGAGCGCGCCAACGCGTACGCGGCCGAGATCGCCGCGAAGATCCGCGGGAAGGGGTTTCGCGCCGAGATCGACGGGACGAACGAGAAGATCGGCGCGAAGATCCGCACGGCCCAGTTGAACAAGGTCCCGTTCATGCTCATCCTTGGCGACCGGGAGGCGGCCGGTGCGACCGTCTCCGTCAGGAGCCGCAGCGAGGGAGATCGCGGAGCCGCTCCGCTCGACGACTTCGTCGCGCTCCTTTCAGAAGCGGTTCGCACGAAGGCCCTGAAACCCTGACCGTTCCCGAAGGCTGGAGGAAAAGCGCATAGACATCAAGGTGAGGATCAACGAGAAGATCCGGGCGAAAGAGCTGAGGGTCATCGACGAGGAGGGGGGCCAGCTCGGCATCATGACGCCGGCCGACGCGCTGTCCCTGGCGCAGTCCAAGGGGCTCGACCTGGTGGAGGTCGCGCCCACGTCGGTGCCCCCCGTCTGCCGGATCCTCGACTACGGAAAGTACATCTACGAGCAGAACAAGAAACAGCACGACGCGAAGAAGAAGCAGAAGCACGTCCACGTCAAGGAGGTGAAGTTCCGCCCCAAGACGGAGGAGCACGACTACGAGTTCAAGCGGAACCACATCGCGCGGTTCCTGAAACAGGGGGACAAGGTCAAGGTCTCGATCATGTTCCGCGGCCGCGAGATGCAGCACCTCGACTACGGGAAAAGGATCCTCGACCGCGTCATCGTCGAGCTCGAGGGGATCGCGATCATCGAGGCGCACCCCAGGGTCGAGGGGCATTTCATGTCGATGTTCCTCGCGCCGAAGAAGGGGCTGGTGCCGGAGAAGCCCGCCCCGCCCGTGAAGGCGGAGGCGGCCAAGCCCAGGGCCACCAGGCGCGCGCCGGCGGCGAAATCGCCCGCGGCGGCCAAGGCGACCGGGACGGGCGCAGCCATCGAGACGGGCGAAGCCATCGAGACCGGCGCAGCCATCGAGAAAGGAAGCGAAGATGCCTAAGATGAAGACCCACCGGGGCGCCGCCAAGCGGTTCCGCGTCACCGGGACAGGCAAGATCAAGCGCAGCAAGGCCATGAAGGCCCACATCCTCACCAAGAAGGCGTCGGGGCGGAAGCGACACCTCGCCACGGCGACACTCGTCAGCAAGGCGGACAGCAAGAAGGTCCACCGCATGCTGCCGTACGCGTAAGGAGAGACGACAGTGCCCAGAGTCAAACGAGGTACCAAGAGGCGCGCCGGACGCCAGAAAACGCTGGCGCGCGCGAAAGGCTATTACCAGGGCAAATCCAAGCTCCACCGCTTCGCGATGCAGGCCGTCGACAAGGCGCTGGGGTACGCGTACCGCGATCGCAGGGCCCGCAAGAGGGACTTCCGCCGCCTGTGGATCGTGCGCATCAACGCGGCGGCCCGTCTGAACGGGCTGTCGTACAGCGCCCTCATCTCCGGCCTGAAGGGGGCGGGGATCGGCCTCGACCGGAAGAGCCTCGCCGACATCGCGGTGGCCGATCCGGCGGCGTTCACCGAGCTGGCCCACAAGGCCCAGACCGCACTCTCCGCCCGCGCTTCCTGAAGCCGGGCGCGGCAGGAGGCCGCGACGTGTCGCCTCTCGAAAGCCTCGACAGGGCCCTCGAGGCGATCCGCGCGGAGTTCGAGAGCGCGGTCCCCTCGTGCGGCGATGCCGCGTCGATCGAGGGGTTGCGCAACCGGATCCTCGGAAGGAAATCCGGCCTCCTGACGCTGGCGCTCAAGGGGCTGAAGGATCTCCCGGCGGGGGATCGCCCCGCTGCCGGCGAAAGGGCCAACCACCTGAGGGCCGCGATCGAAGCGGCCCTCGAGAGCGCCGCCGGCAGGGCCGCGACCCCTGGCGCCGTTGCCGCCGGCGCGATCGACGTCACCCTCCCCGGCGCCGCGCCGCGCGCGGGGACGCCGCACCCCATCACGCTCGTCCGCCGCGAGATCGAGACGGTCTTCCTCGAGATGGGGTTCACGATCGAGGAGGGGCCCGAGGTCGAGGACGACTGGCACAACTTCGAGGCGCTCAACATCCCGAAGGACCATCCCGCGCGCGACATGCAGGACACCTTCTACGTCGACGGGGGGGGCCTCCTCCGGACGCACACCTCCCCCATCCAGATCCGCACGATGCAGAAGGTCCGGCCGCCGCTGAAGATGGTGGCGCTCGGGAAGGCTTTCCGCCGCGACGACGACATCTCGCACTCGCCGATGTTCCACCAGGTCGAGGGGCTCGTCGTCGGCGAAGGGGTGGGGATGGCCGACCTGAAGGGGACCATCCGCCTCTTCGCCAGCCGCCTCTTCCTCCGCGAGCTCCAGGTGCGCCTCCGGCCGGGGTACTTCCCCTTCGTCGAGCCGGGGGCCGAGTTCGACGTCTCGTGCATGATCTGCGGGGGCGACGGGTGCCGCACGTGCAAGCGCTCGGGATGGATCGAGATGGGGGGCGCCGGCATGGTCCACCCCGCGGTCTTCGAGAACGTCGGGTACGACCCGGAGAAGGTCACCGGGTTCGCGTTCGGCCTCGGGGTCGATCGCATCGCGATGCTCCGTTACGCCATCGACGACATCCGGCTCTTCTTCGAGAACGACCTCCGGTTCCTCGATCAGTTCCGGAGCGAGTCGTGAAGTTCCCGGTCGAGTGGGTTCGGGAGTTCGTCGGGATCGATCTCCCGGCCCCCGCCCTCGCCTCGAAGCTCACCTCCGTCGGGTTCGTGGTGGACGCGTTCGAGGGGGAGGGGGACTCCGCGATCCTCGACGTCGATGTCGCCCCCAACCGCCCCGACGCGATGAACATGTACGGCCTCGCCCGCGAGATCGCCGCCTTCTCCGGAAGGGGGCTGTACGCGTACCCGGCGGGAGTGCGCGAGGCGGCGGAGGCCCAGCCTTCGGCCTCGAGCGCGTCCGTCGAGGTCGAGGCCGGCGACCTCTGCAGGCGTTACTGCGCCCGCGTCGTCCGCAACGTGAAACCGGTCCCCTCCCCCGAATGGATGGCGCGGCGCCTTCGCTCGGTGGGGCTGACCGGCGTGAACAGCATCGTCGACATCACCAACTACGTTCTCTGGGAGCTCGGGCACCCGCTCCACGCCTTCGATCTCGCGCTCCTCGCGGGGAAACGCCTCGTGGTCAGGCGCGCGCGCAAGGGCGAGGCGATCCAGACGCTGGACGGCGTCGCGCGTCACCTCGACCCCGAGATGCTCGTCATCGCCGACGCCAGGGCGCCCGTCGCGCTCGCCGGCGTGATGGGCGGCGCCGGCACGATGATCTCCGCGTCGACCCGCGACGTCCTCCTAGAGGCGGCGTGGTTCGATCCGTCGAGCGTGAGGCGGACGGCGAAGAGGCTGGGCCTCGCCACCGACGCCTCGTATCGCTTCGAGCGCGGCGCCGACATCGAGGCGGCGCACGTCGCGATCGATCGCGCCGCCTCGCTCCTGGCGGAGATCGCGGGGGGAGAGGTCGCCCCCGGCGTCATCGACGTCCGCCCCGGCGGGACGATCCCGCTCCGCACGGTGCACCTCCGCCTCGCGCGCGTGGCGACCCTCCTCGGCATGCGCGTGGACGCCGACCCCGCCGCGGCCGCCCTCTCCCGCCTCGGCTTCGAGGTGAGGCCGGCGGGGGACGGCTTCGAGGTGGTGGTCCCCCGTCACCGCCTCGACATCGAGGGGGAGGCGGATCTCGTCGAAGAGATCGGCCGGTCCGTCGGCTACGACGCCATTCCCGATCGGATCCCGCACCTCCCCGGCACCGGGGCGGTCCACCGCTTCGCCCACCGTCGCGAGGAAACTCTCAGGTCGTCGCTCCTCGCGTCGGGTTACTCCGAGGCGATCACGTACTCGTTCACGTCGAGCGAGATGGACTGGCCCTACCGCGAGGAGGGAGTCGTGCCGGTGGCGGTGACGAACCCCATGTCCGAGGGGCAGGAGACGCTCCGCTCGACGCTCCTCCCGGGGCTCGCCGCCGCCCTGCGCCACAACGTGAACCGTGGGGTGAAAGACGTGAGGCTCTTCGAGATCGGAAGAGTCTTCCGCCGCATCGACCTTCCGACCAGCCACGAGGACCGGAAGCACGGCCCCCCCGCGGGAGTCGACGAGCCTCTCGCCGCCGCGCTCGCGGCCACGGGGCTCGCGCGCGCGCGGCACTGGGGCGAGCCCGCCAGGGAGTCCGGCTTCCACGACGTGAAGGGGGCGCTCGAGGAGGCCTTCGCGCGTCTCGGCCTCGACGTGGAGTTCGAGCCTCCGGCCAACCCCGGGCCGTTCCGGCCAGGGGCCTGCGCCTCCGTGACGTCGCGCGGCGTGGTGGCAGGGCGCGTGGGGGTCCTTTCGGCCGAGACGGCAGCGCGGCTGGGGTTGAAGGTCCCCGTCACCCTCGCCGAAATCGATCTCTCGACCCTTCTCGCCGCCCCGGGGACGCCCCTCGGCGTCCACCCCCTCCCCCGGTTCCCCGCGGTCTCGCGCGATCTCGCGCTGGTCGTGAGGCGCGACGTCCTCTGGCGCGACGTGAGGCGCGCCATCACCGCGGCCGGCGGGGATCTCGTGACGCGCGTCACCGTCTTCGATCGCTACGAGGGGAAGTCGATCCCCGCCGGGCACGTGTCGCTCGCCGTGAACGTGCTCTACCAGCACGCGGACCGGACGCTCGCGGCCGACGAGGTCCAGTCCGCCGAATCGAACGTCCTGGCCGCCCTTGCGCGGCAATTCGGGATATCCTTGAGACAGCAGGCGGAAACCTGAACGGCCGGAGGAGCGAACCCGTGGACATGAAGAGGCTCGAGGCGCTGGAGGAGAGAATTCGCAAGGCCGCGGGGCTGATCCGCTCGCTCAAGGAGGAGCGCGGCGCGCTCGACAAGCGGCTCGCCGAGCGCGAGGGAGAGATCGAGGATCTCCGGGCGCGCCTCGAATCCGCCGAGGAGTCGGGGACGGACGCGGCCGGGATCAAGGAACTGGCGGAGCTGCGGGCGGAGCGAGGCGAGATCCTCGCCCGCGTCGAGAAGATGCTCCGGATGCTGGACGACGCGTCGGCGCTCGCGGGGGCGGAAGATCTCCTCGCCGCGATCGACGACGCCGACTGACGCGCGGTTCTTTCTGGAGGCGACATGTCGCGAGACGTGAAGATCGTTCCGGTCGAGATCTTCGGGCAGATCTACAACCTGCGCGCCGACGGCGATCCGGCGTACGTCGTCGATCTCGCCGCGCACGTCGACGCGAAGATGCGCGAGGTGGCGAAGGAGACGAAGGCCGTCGACACCCTTCGCGTCGCCATCCTCGCCGCGCTGAACATCGCCGACGAGGCGAGGCGCAACGCCCCCCGGCCGGCGGACGTCGTGACCGGAAACGATCGCGAGATCGATCGCCGCGCCGCGGAGTGGACGAAGATCCTCGACGACGCGATCGCCCGCTGACGCGGCCGGACGGCCCGACCCGTCCCGTTCTCCTTGATTGACGGCGGCTTTCGGCCGATCCATGATATCCGGGACTTCCCGCCCGGCCTCTGCCCGAACGCCCCGCCCACATAGAAGGAGATCCATCTCCATGACGGCGAAGAACTCACGCGCGCTCGTGATCCTCCTGCTCCTGATCCTCGCCAGCCCGCTCGCCCTCGCTGGCGCCCCCGCCAACGGAAAAGGAAACGGCCCGGGGAACGGGGTCGGTCATGGCAACGGCGGCGGAAACGGGAATGGCGGCCACCACGGACCGCCTCCCCCTCCCCCCGGAACCACCGCCGAATTCCAGCGCCTCTTCGACGACATCGGCGCGCTCCTCCCCGCGTCGCAAAACCCGCAGCCCTTCGTCGCGAAGGCCCGCGCGGCGCAGTCGGCCGCCGATCGCCACGACGGCTGCACGGCGCTCAACATCCTCGACGCCTTTCGCCATCAGCTCCGCGCGAAGGCCGGCAAGCAGGGTGTCGACCCCTCGATCGCGGCCCGGCTCGACACGGACGTGGTCGTGGTGGTCGCGACCCTTCTCGGCGGCCCCGACACCGCCGGCTGCGGCGGCGGCGCGACTCCGCCGGCCGGGGGCTTCGGCCCCGAGGTGACGATCCTCTCGAGCGACGTGAACGGCTTCACGGCGCACGTCGTCTTCCCGAGGGCTCACTTCGTCCCGCGCCTGGGGGACGGGCGCCCGTTCGTCGACATCGCGATGGACGGCGTCGGCTTCGGCAGCCGCGTCGGCGCCCCCGACGTCCCGGTCGTCAGCCACCACTTCGCGGTGCCGATCGGCGCGGACGTGTCGGTGCAGATGCTCGGCTCGTCGAGCTATCTCCTGAGCGGGATCAACCTCTGGCCCCGCCAGGAGCAGCCGGCCGACCAGAGCAGTCCCTTCGGCGACAAGCCCTTCGCGATCGATCCCGCGATCTACCGCGCCAACGTCCCGTATCCGCAGGCACCGGTGGACGCCTCCCGGCTCGGCGCGATGCGCGACCTCGAGGTCGGCGGCGTCGAGACCGACGCGGCGCAGTACAACCCCGCGGCGCGGATGCTGCGCGTCTACACGGCGATGGACGTGAAGGTGTCGTTCGTCGGGAGGAGCACCGGGCTGTTCGGCGACGACTCCCTCACGAGCGTCTGGAACCTCCCCTTCCAGTCGGTCTACGCGAACTCCCTCGTGAACTATGACGTCGCGAAGCTCAATCTCGGCGCCATCGGCAGCTTCTTCTGCGGCGAGGAGCTGCTCGTCATCACCCACCCCGACCTCCACGCGGCGGCGGTCTCCTTCGCCGACGCGCGGATCGCGGACGGGTTTTCAACGCGCGTCTTCGACGTGGGAAGCGGCGAGGGGCAGATCGGCACGACGAACACGGAGATCCGCGACTTCATCCGCGGCGAGCTGCGCAGCGGTTGCCTCATCCGGCCCTCGTACGTCGCCCTCGTCGGCGACACCGCGCACGTCCCGACCTTCCTCGAGGCGACGAGCTACGGCGTCGGCTTCGACGGGAAGATCGCCTCGGACCTCGAGTACGGCCTCGCCGACTCGAGCGACCTCTTCGCCGACATCGCCGTGGGGCGCATCCCCGCCCCGGATCTCGCCACGGCGCAGACGGCCGTCGACAAGATCGTCGGCTACGAGGATCACCCCCCGTTCAGCTTCAGTTTCTACGGGCACGCGACGTTCACGTCGTACTTCCAGGGATCGGACTCCACCGACGATCGCGGCTTCACGAAGACGAGCGAGACGATCCGCGACGCCCTCGTGGCGCGCGGCTACTCCGTCGATCGCGTCTACACCGACGACGGCCCGAGCGTCGATCCGAAGTTCTACTACGACGGCACGTCGATCCCGTCGGCGCTCCGGAAGCCCGGCTTCGCCTGGAACGGCACCGGGGGCCAGGTCGTCTCGCATTGGAACGACGGCCGTTTCATTGTTTTCCACCGCGACCACGGCTTCCCGGGCGGGTGGGCGAACCCCGACTTCACGACGTCGGACATCCCGAGCCTGACGAACGGGAGCTTCCTCCCGGTCGTCTTCAGCATCAATTGCGCGAGCGGGAAGTTCGACGATCCCACCGCCAACTTCTCCGAGCAGCTCGTCCAGAAGGCCGGAGGGGGGGCCGTCGGCGTGATCGGCGACTCGCGGAACTCGCCGAGCTTCACCAACAACCACATCGTCCTCGGCATGTTCGACGCCATCTTCCCGAACGTGCTCCCGTCGTACGGGAAGGGGACGGCGATCCGCCGCATGGGCGACGTCCTCAACATCGGCAAGCTCTACATGGACAGCCAGAACGGCCTCGATTTCCAGTCGGCCACCGAGACCACCGCCGAGCACTACCTCTACCACTGGTTCGGCGACCCGACGATGCAGATCTACACGTCGAACCCGTTCCACTTCGTCGTGGCGAACGCCAAGGCGCTGCTTCTCGCGTCGGGGGCGGTCCTGGTCCAGCTTCCCGGATCCGACGCGAACGACGGGATCGCGACGCTCGTCCAGAACGGCCTTCCGATCGGGCGCGCGATCATCCGAGACGACGAGGCGATGATCATCCCCGACCAGCCGATCGACCCCCAGTTCGGCGGCGTCTCCATCGCGTTCGACAAGACGGCGTTCGAGCCCGCGGCGATCGCGCTGACGATCCAGAACACTCCCCGGTAGGCCCCGGAGGCCGGGCCGCCCCACTCCAGGCGCGGCGCATCATGTGGATGCGTCGCGCCATTCATGCATTCCTTGACTCCCTCCCCCTCCGTGGTCCAAACTCCGCGGGCAGGTCCGTACCCCTGCGCGGTGCGTGATGGGCAGGGGCCTCTTGAGCCAACATTCAAACCTTGGGGGCTCGGGTCGCCCGCACGAGCGGACGCCCGGCAGCGCCGGGCAAAGCGAATCGGGTCGCAGGGCTCCCACCTGGTCAACCAGGTTCAAGGAACCCTCCCACACGGCCGGGCGGGGGACGACCTCGCCTCCCTTCAACCGTCTCGACAGTCGTTGAATGCCGGCGCCGCCCCTGGCGCCGCGATCGATCGCCCGGCGAGCCCTCCCCGTCGCGGCAAGAGGAGCGGGAATGCCGATGTCGTGGCCTGTTGCGGTGCTCATCGCCCTCGTCACCGCCGGGGCCGCGCTCCTCGTCGATCACCTCGTGCGCGCTTCGATCCGGAAGAAGAAAATCGCCGAGGCGCGCGATCGCGCTTCCTCCATCATCGACAAGGCGAACGCCGACGCGGCGTCCGTTCGTGAGACGGCGGCCCTCGAGGGTCGCGTCCAGACGGAGGCCGCGCTCGCGAAGGCCGAGGAGGAGGCGGCCGCCCGCGTCGCGGCGCTCGACGCGCAGGCCCGCGACGTGGAGACCCGCGAGAGAAACCTCCAGAAGCGGAACCAGTTCGTCGACGAGAAGCTCAAGCAGGTCGAGACGCGCGAGAAGAACGTCGAGAAGGCCGAGAAGGAGGCCGTCGACACGAAGGCGGCCGCCGCGAAGGCGCTCGCCGACCAGCGCGCGCGGCTCGAGCAGATCTCCGGCTACACCTCCGCGCTCGCCAAGAAGGAGCTGATGCGCGAGATGGAGACCGAGGCGAGGATGGAGGCGGCCTCGCGCCTCCAGCGCATCGAGGAGGAGACGCGCGAGCGCGCCGCCGACCTCGCCCGCTGGGCCGTCGTCCAGGCGATCCAGCGCTACGCCCCGGGGCAGACCGGCGAGTCGACGGTGACGGTGGTCGACCTCCCCAGCGACGAGATGAAGGGGCGCATCATCGGCCGCGAGGGGCGCAACATCCGATCCATCGAGATGGCGACCGGCATCGATCTCCTCATCGACGACACGCCGGGAGCGATCCTCGTCTCGTCCTTCAATCCCATCCGGCGGCAGATCGCGAAGATCGCGCTCGAGCGGCTCGTCGAGGACGGGCGCATCCATCCGGCCCGGATCGAGGAGGTCGTCGCCAAGATCAAGGACGAGTTCGACAAGCTGCTGACCGAGACGGGAGAGGCGGCGGGGTTCGAGCTGGGCCTCCACGATCTGAACCCGAAGCTCTTCAAGATGGCGGGGCGGTTGAACTTCCTCACCTTCCACGGGCAGAACCTCCTGCAGCACAGCACCGAGGTCGCGATCCTGGCGACCCAGATCGGCGCGCTGCTGGGGGTGAAGACCGACGTGACGAAGCGCGCCGGCTTCCTCCACAAGATCGGCTTCGCGGACGAGACGAACCTGGATCGCTCCCCTCTCCTCATCTCGGCCGAGATCGCGCAGCGGCTCGGCGAGCCGGAGCCGGTCGTGCACTGCATCCAGGCCCTCTACGGCATCGTCGCCCCCCGCTCGATGGAGTCGGCGCTCCTCCAGGTCGCCGAGGCGGTCTCCATCGCGCGACCCGGCGCGCGCAAGGAGATGCTCCAGACGTACCTCGAGCGGATGGGCGGACTCGAGGACATCGCGCGGTCCTACAAGGGGGTGAAGGAGGTCTACGCGGTGAGGGCGGGCAAGGAGGTCCGCGTCTTCGTCGAGCCGGATCGCGTCGCCGACAAGGAAGTCGTGTGGCTCTCCCGCGACATCGCGCGCCGCATCGAGAAGGAGGTCCCCCATCCCGGCCAGCTCAAGGTCAGCGTGATCCGCGAGACGCGCTCGGTGGACTTCGCGATGTAGGGGGCGTCCCCGTTGACGATTCTCTTTCTCGGCGATCTCTTCGGCAAGCCAGGGCTCAGGATCCTGAAGGACCGCCTCCACTCCCTCGTCGACAGGAACCGCGCCGACTTCACCGTCGTCAACGTCGAGAACGCCGCCGACGGATCGGGGGTCACCCCCGAGATCGCCGAGTCGATCCTGGCGCTCGGGGCCGACTGCCTCACGACGGGGAACCACGCCTTCGACCGGCGCGAGATCCTCGACTACTTCGCCGAGCAGCCGAGGCTGCTGCGGCCCCTGAACTGCGCGCCGGGGACCCCGGGACGCGGCGTCTACGTCGGGGAGACGGCGGGAGGGACGAAGGTCGCCGTGATGAACCTCATCGGGCGCGTGCACATGCCGGGGGCCGCGGACTGCCCCTTCCGCGCGGCCGACGCGGCGATCGCCGCCGGATTCGGCGGCGCGAAGATCCTTCTCGTCGACATGCACGGAGAGGCGACGTCGGAGAAGGCGGCGATGGGCGCCCACCTCGACGGCCGCGCGTCGGCGGTCGTCGGGACGCACACGCACGTTCAGACCGCGGACGAGTCGATCCTCCCGAAGGGGACCGCCTTCATCACGGACGCCGGGATGACCGGCCCCGCCTCGGGAGTCATCGGAGGGGATCGCGAGGCGGCCCTGCGCCGCTTTGTCACGCAGATGCCCGGGCGGATCCCCGCGGCGACCGGCGCGGCGAGGCTCCACGGCGTCGTCGTCACCGTCGACGCGGCGAGCGGGCGCGCGACGGCCATCCGCCGGCTGGCGATGGGCGAGGACGACCCGTGACGCGCGGCGGTGAGAGCGCGGGGGCCGCGGGGGACGGAGCGGCGCGCCCCGGAACGCGCGGGCGGCCGTTCGGCGTCTCCGAGGTCAACAAGGCCGGCCGCGAGATCCTCGAGGCCGATCTCTCGTCCATCTGGCTCGTCGGCGAGATCTCGAACTTCAAGCCGCACACCTCGGGCCACTGGTACTTCTCGCTGAAGGACGAGCGCGCGCAGATCGGCGCGGCGATGTTCCGCTACGCGAACGGCCTCGTGCGCTTCCGCCCCGCCGACGGGATGAAGGTCCTCGTCCGCGGGACGGTCACGCTGTACGAGCCGAGGGGCTCGTACCAGATCGTCGTCGAGACGATGGAGCCGAAAGGGCTCGGCGAGCTCCAGGCCGCCTTCGAGCAGCTCAAGACGAAGCTCCGCGCGGAGGGGCTCTTCGACGAGGGGCGCAAGCGCCCGCTCCCGCCCCTTCCGAGGAGCGTCGGCATCGTCACCTCCCCCACCGGCGCGGCGGTGCGGGACATCCTGAGGGTTTTCGAGCGGCGCGGCGCGGATCTCAAGGTGCTCATCGCCCCGTGCCGGGTGCAGGGGAGCGCCGCGGCCGGCGAGATCGTCCGGGCGATCGGGATCCTGAACGAGCGCGCCGACACCGAGGTCGTGATCCTGGCCCGCGGCGGGGGGAGCCTCGAGGACCTGTGGCCCTTCAACGAGGAGGCCGTCGCCCGCGCCATCGCCGCGTCGCGCATCCCCGTCGTCTCCGCCGTGGGGCACGAGATCGACTTCACGATCGCCGACTTCGTCGCGGACCTGAGGGCGCCGACCCCGTCGGCGGCGGCCGAGATGGTCCTGAGGTCCCGCGACGAGCTCACCGCCCGCGTGGGCGCCGCGCGGGGAGCCCTCGGGCGATCCGCTCGGCTCATCCTGTCGCAGGCGCGGGGGAGGGTCGCCCGTCTCGGGGCGGATCGGGCGCTCGCCTCCGTCGAGTCGAACCTGAGGGGGGCGCTCCAGCGCGCGGACGATCTGAGCCTGCGCCTCCACCGGGCGATCACGACCCGCCTGGTGGCGCTGCGCGCCGCGGTCGATCTGAAATCCCAGCGACTCTCCCCGCGCGGGCTGATGGCCTCGGTCTCCGCGCGCCGGGAGCAGCTGCGATCCACGTCGGGCCTCGCCGAGCGGGCCGTGCGCGGGCGCGTCGAGGGGGCCCGGGCGAAACTCGGGCGCGCCGCGTCGATGCTCCAGACCCTGTCGCCGCTCGGCGTGCTGGAACGGGGATATGCCATCTGTCATGATGCGGCGAGCGGCGACGTGATCACCGAAGCGCACCCCGCGCAGATCGGCCGCCCCGTTCGCGTGAGACTCCACAAGGGAAGCCTTCTCTGCGACGTGAAGAAGGCCGAGACGGCGGGAGGTTGACGTGGCGTCCAAGGAGATCAAGTTCGAGACGGCCCTGACCCGCCTCGAGGAGATCGTGACGAAGCTCGAGGACGGCGATCTGGCCCTCGAGGACTCGCTCAAGCTCTTCGAGGAAGGGGTCAAGCTCTCGCGGGCCTGCGATCAGAAGCTGCAGGCCGCGGAGCGCCGGATCGAGATCCTCCTCAAGGACGAGGAGGGGCACCTCGCCGCCCTTCCCTTCGAGCCGAAGGACGGCGCCTCCGGAGAGGAATAGCCGCCGTGGCCGATCGGCTGGCCCCGCTCCGCGCCGCGGTCGACGCCGCGCTCGATCGGTTCCTCGCGGCCGATCGCGAGATCCCCCCCCTCATTCTCGAGGCGGCCCGCTACGCCGTGCTCGGCCCGGGCAAGAGACTGCGCCCGATCCTCGTCCTCGCGTCGGGGGAGGCGACCGCGGGGCGCCCGGAGGAGCTGATGCCCGCGGCGTGCGCGGTCGAGATGATCCACGCCTTCTCCCTCGTGCACGACGACCTCCCCGCCCTCGACGACGACTCGCTGCGGCGCGGGAGACCCACCGTGCACGTGAGGTTCGACGAGGCGACGGCGATCCTCGCCGGCGACGCGCTCTTGAACCTCGCGTTCGAGGTCCTCGCGACGGCGCCCGCCGCCTCGGGGGGCGAGGCCCGGAGACTCCGCGCCCTCGCCGCCGTGGCGCGCGCCGTGGGCCTCCGGGGGATGATCGGCGGGCAGGTGCTCGATCTCGAGTTCGAGGGGAAGTCGGCGACGCGGGAGGAGCTCGAGCGCATTCACCGGCTCAAGACGGGATGCCTCATCACCGCCTCGTGCGTGGCCGGCGGCATCCTCTCCGGAGCGGACGAAGGCGCGATCGGCGCCCTCGACCGGTACGGACGGGCGCTCGGGCTGGCCTTCCAGATCACCGACGACATCCTCGACGTCACCGGATCGGCCGAGGAGATCGGCAAGTCCCCCGGCAAGGACGCCGCGGCGGCCAAGACGACGTTCCCCTCGCTCTTCGGCCTCGAGGCGTCGCGGAGGATGGCGGCGGAGCAGGTCGAGGCCGCCGTCGCCGCCGTCTCGCTGTTCGGGGAGCGCGCGGCCACCCTCTCGGGCATCGCGCGATCGATCGCGTCGCGGCGGAGCTGAGCCGTCGGGCATCATGCATGGGCGTGAGACGGGAGAGAATCGACATGCTGCTCGTGGAGAGAGGGCTTGCGCCGAGCCGGACGCTCGCGCAGGCACTCGTGATGGAGGGGAGGGTCCGCGCGGCCGGCCGCCGCGTCGACAAGCCCGGCACCCGGGTCGACGTCGACAGTGACGTCGCCGTTGCCGGCGATCCCCGCCGCTTCGCGAGCCGCGGCGGGCTGAAGCTCGAGGCGGCGCTCGACGCCTTCGCCCTCGACGTGACCGGGCTCGTCGCGCTCGACGTCGGAGCCAGCACCGGAGGGTTCACGGACTGCCTTCTCCAGAGGGGCGCCGCGCGCGTCTACGCCGTGGACGTCGGGCACGGGCAGCTCGATCACGCTCTGCGCACCGACCCCAGGGTCACGGTCGTCGAGAAGGTCAACGCGAGGTTTCTCGAGGCGGCTCACCTCCCGGGGGCCGTCGACCTGGTCGTGATGGACGTGTCGTTCATCTCGGCGACGATGATCCTCCCGGCCCTCCCTCCGCTGATGCGGGGGGACGACGCCGTCGTGCTGGTCAAGCCGCAGTTCGAGGTGGGGCGCGCGGGAGTGGGAAAGGGAGGGATCGTGAAGTCTCCGGAGCACTGGCGCGCCGCGATTCTCGGCGTCGCGGAGGGGGCGCGCGCCGCCGGCTTCAGCGCCCGGCACGTCATCGTCTCCCCCATCACGGGGGCGGAGGGAAACCGCGAGTTCCTGCTGCACCTCACCGTCGCGCGCCGGGAGGCGATCCCCTCCGCCGGGGGTATCGAGCGATCGATCGGCGAGGCCCTCGCGGCGGCAATCCTTCCGGGCGACGGAGAGGCGTCATGAGCCGCGTCGCCCGCGCCCCCGCGAAGGGGATCCGGCCGTCCACGGCGCAGCGGCTCAAGATCCGGCGGGCCGGCGTCGTCGTGAAGCCGCGGCACCGCCGCTCGCGGGCGGTGGCGGAGTCGGTCGTCCGCTATCTGATCAAGCGCGGCGTGGAGCCGATTCTCGATCGCCAGACGGCCGCGATCCTCGGACGCGCCGACGGCGTCGAGAGGGACGTCCTGGCGGCGACGACCGATCTCCTCGTCGTCGTCGGCGGCGACGGGACGCTGCTCTCCGTGGCGCGATCCGCGGCGAACGCGCGGACGCCCATCCTCGGCATCAACCTCGGGAGCCTCGGGTTCCTCACCGAGGTGCCGCTCGAGCGGATGACCGAGAGCCTCGCCGCCGTCCTCGCGGGGCGCTACGCCACCGAGGATCGCATCCGGATCCGCGCGGCGGTCGTGCGCGGCTCGCGGGAGACCGCGGGGCACGATCTGCTCAACGACATCGTGATCAACAAGAGCGCGCTCGCGCGCATCCTGAACATCGACGTGAGCGTCGACGGCCGCTACGTCACGACGTACCGGGCCGACGGCCTCATCCTCTCCACGCCGACGGGCTCCACGGCCTACTCGCTCTCGGCGGGAGGCCCGATCGTCGATCCCACCGTCGGGGCCTTCGTCCTCACCCCCATCTGCCCGCACACGCTGAGCAACCGGCCCCTCGTCCTCCCCGACTCGGTGACCGTGGAGATGAGCCTGCGGAACAGCCACGAGGACGTCTACGTCACGATCGACGGACAGGTGGGGTTCCCGCTCGTCGGGGACGACCTCGTGAGGGCGCGCCGGGCGCCGCATCCGGTCACGCTGATCCAGCCGGCGGAGAAGGATTACTTCAAGGTGCTGAGGCGGCGGCTGAAGTGGCGCGGCCGCGTCGTGCGCTGAAGCCTCACGGCTTGACGGCCGGGCCGTACTTCTCCACCATCCCCTTCTCGATGCCGGCGGGGGACTCTCCGGCGTCGACGAGCGCCTGCAGGTGGCGCTTCATCTCGACGCTTCCCGGGGTCTTCGCGCAATAACACTCGCCGAGGCTCATCCTGCACCCGCAGACGCAGCGGAATTTCTCGGCCTGCATCTGCGCCGGCGGCGTCAGCTCGACGACGGTCATGGTGCGCGAGACGACTCCCCAGCCGCCCGGCGGCGCCGGCCCAGCCTTCGGCGCCACGCTGTTCGCGTCCGACGCGGCGGCCGGAGCCGCCTTTGCGCCGGACGGCGCCTGCGGCGCTCGCGGGCGCATCGTCGCCACGCCGACGGCGACGGCGATCGCCACCATCACCCCCAGGCCGAGGCCGCGGCGGCTCCGCGGAACCGCCGTGCCGCCGCCGGCGGGCTCCCCTCCGGATTCCCCGTCTTCAATCATTGTGCATCGTCCCCTCGAGCGGCCCAGATTACCAGACGCGAGCTCCCCCCCGCCAATCGTGCTCAATGCCGGCCCCTGCGAATCATCCCCGGCGCCCCACGGGGTGCGGGGGGATATTCCGGGACATTTCGTCACCCCGGACCGGTGAGGTGCTAAGATGGCCCGTCCCAGGGGGTCCATTCATTGCAATTCTCATTTGGAGGAATGTTTTGAGAGCAGCGAGACAGAATTTTGTGAAGAGCGAGCTCTATCGAATCCGGAGATCGTTCCTGGCGCTCGCGAAGGCGTTCGATCGGCTCGGACCGGCGCTCACGGTCTCGGTCAACAGGGCCGTGGCCACGCCCGTCGGTGGGGAGACGCGCTCGGGCCGGCGCAAGCCGCGCCTCTCGGCGGAGCAGAGGAAGGCCCTGAAGCTCCAGGGCAAGTACATGGGGACGATGCGAGGGCTGAAGGCCGCCTACCAGGCGCGCGTCAAGTCGGTTCGCAAGACCAGGGGCATCCGGGCGGCGATCGCCGAGGCTCAGAAGCTCGCGACGCGCTAGCGCGCCCGGAATCGGAACGGAAAGGAAGCTGGGCGCGGCCTCGGACCGTGGAGGCCGCGCCCAGGTCCCGACGGAGGTTCGACGTGCGCGAGCGGATCGAGGCGGAGATCAGGACGGCGCTCAAGGCGGGTGAGCGGCTGACCGTGGAGACGTGCCGCATGCTGCTCGCGGCGATCAAGAACGAGGAGATCGCGAAGAGGCGGCCGCTCGGCGAGGACGAGTCGATCGCCATCCTCACCCGCGCCGTGAAGACGCGCCAGGATTCCGTCGCCCTGTACGACAAGGGGGGACGCCCCGAGCTCGCCGAGAAGGAGCGCCGCGAGATCGACATCGTGCGGAAATTCCTCCCCGAGCCGCTCTCCGAGGCGGAGATGGCCCGCGCCATCGACGACATCATCCGCGAGACCGGCGTCACGAGCAAGAAGGAGATGGGGCGGGTGATGAAGGAGCTGATGTCCCGCCACCCGGGGCGGGTCGACGGCCGCCTCGCCAACCAGATCGCCGCCGCGCGCCTGACCTGATGGCGCCGAAGGAGAGAGAGCCGGAGCCCTCCGCGGCCCCTGCGGGCCTTCCGCGGTCGATCTACGCCGTCGCGATTCTCAGCCTGCTCGTCTACGTGGCGGTGATGACCCTCTTCAAGATGTCGAACAACGACATCTGGATCCACCTGAAGACGGGCGAGTACGTCCTGAAGAACGGGTGGGTGCCGATCAAGGACCCCTACTCGTTCATCGCCGCCGACCACGACTACGTCGCGCACGAGTGGCTTGCGGGAGTCCTCTTCTACCTCGTCTACGGCGCGGCCGGCGTCACCGGGCTCATCTGGTTCAAGTCGGCGGTGCTCGCGGCGTCGAACGCGCTCCTCTACGGCGCCGCGCGGAGCCTCCGCGGCCGGATGTCGGTGATCCTCCCGGCCTTCACCTGCCTCCTCTACGTCGCGTCGGCCCGCTATCTCGAGCGGCCGCACATCTTCTCGTACCTGATGGCCGCGCTCGACCTCTTCCTGTTCTTCCGCTTCCGGGAGGGGGGGCGCCGGCGGATGTGGCTGTACCTGCTGATCCCGGCGCAGATCGTCTGGGCCAACCTGCACGGCGGCTGGGTGCAGGGGATGGCGATGATCGCCGTCTTCGCCTTCGGCGAGTTCCTCATCTTCCTCCGCGCCCGCCGCCTCGGGCTCGGCGCGGACCGCGCGCTCGCCCCGCGCGACGTGGGGCTCCTCGCCGCGCTCGTCCCCGCCTGCCTGGCCGCGACGCTCGTGAACCCCTACGGCTGGCGCATCATGACCTTTCCCTTCGAGCTGACGCGGCTGAAGCTCTTCATGCAGCAGATCTACGAGTGGCAGCCACCCTACAGCGTCTCGTACAACTCCTCGACGATGTTCTTCTTCTACCTCATCCACGTCGCGGCCCTGTGTCTCTTCTTCTTCCTGAGCCAGCGCGATCGCACGCGCGCGAAGGGAGGCTCGGAGGCGCTCGGCCCCGTCAATGCGGGGCTTCTCCTGCTCCTGGCCGTTGCGCTCGTCGTCCTCGCCGCCTCGTGGACGACGACCCCGCCGTCGAGCGGCGATCTCGAGAACGCCCGGGAGCTGAGGCTCCACAACGTCCTCTACCTGGTGCTCGGGATCTTCTGCGCCTTCACCGTCGCCAACCTTCGCTCCGTCGACTTCACGCAGGCGGGGCTCTTCGCCCTCTTCTACTACCTGAGCCTCCAGCACAACCGCGCCGTCACCGACTCGGCGATGGCCACGTTCCCCATCCTCGTGGCCGCGGCGTCCGGCTTCCTCGATCGCCGCGCCGCCGAGCGCGGCGCCGCAGCCGCCCGGACGGGGCCGAAGCGCGGGAGCGCCCGACCGAGCGACGAGATGGCCGCCGCCCCCGCCGCCCTCTCTTTCGTCGATCGCTCCGCGCCCGCCGCCGTCTGGGCCGGATCGATCCTCATGCTCGGCGTCTCGGCCCACGCGGCGATCTTCACCTACTATTTCGACTTCAAGGGGGCCGGCCGCGAGAAAGGGTTCGCGATCGCCGACAACATGCCGACGTGCGCGGTCGACTTCGTCGAGAAGCATCACATCACCGGGAACGCCTTCGTCTCGTACGCCTACGCGGCGATGCTCATCCACCGCATGCACCCGGCGGTGAAGGTCAACATGGATTCGCGGAACGACGTCTACGGCGAGGATCTGTACCGGGAGTTCCTCTCGGCCCTGAGGTCGCCGGAGGGAATGAAGACGTACCTCGAGCGTCACCCGATCGATTTCTTCATCATGGGGTACGGCGACCGCCTCCCGGCCACCTTCGACTACCTCGAGTCGACGCACGCGTGGGCCCCCGTCTACTACGACGACCGCGGCTTCATCCTCCTCAAGCGGTCGCCCGCGAACGAGGCGCTGATCCGCGAGCTCGAGCTCCGGGTCCTGCGCCCCTCGGTGATGGGAGCGCCCGAGATCAGCGCGGCGAACGCCGCCCTGGTGCTCGACGAGGCCGACCGCTGCATCGCGAGCTGCCCGAAGGCGCTGATGCCGTACTTCTTCAAGTCGAAGGCGCTCCTCTTCCTCGGAAGGGTGGACGACGCCCTCGCGGCGAGCGGCGAAGTCCTGAAGCGCGATCCCGACAACGTCCTCGCCTACGCGGACATGGCGATGACGTACGCGGCCACGGGGCGGACGGACAAGGCGATCGAGATGTACGAGGCGGCGCTGCGGGTCGCCCCCGACTTCACCCTCGCCCGCGAGAACCTCAGGCGGCTTCGGGGCTTCTGACGGCCGCGGGGCGCGCGTGCGCCCACGCGAGAAACCCCGTGAGGACGACGCCGAGGGCCCCGCCCCACGCGGCCCCCTTCCTGAGCGGTGTCGCCTCGAAGGTCAGCTCCACCGCGTGGTCGCCGGGCGGGACGGCGAAGCCCACGGCGCCGAAGGGGGGCGTCGGGCCGAGCGCGAGCGGCGCCCCGTCGAGGCGACATGGACGAAGAGCGGCCTCTGAGGCTCCGGGGGGGCTGGGCTCCTGGGTTTCCTTCGCACGAGGGTTCGCTCCTTCATGAGGCCTGCGATAGGCTGGCGGAAGCGATGGGACGCCGGGCGCGACAGTATGTTGAAGCCCGGGGGCGAAGACAAGGCGGAGCGCGATGAGCCTCAGAGCGATGCTTCTCTCGAACTCGACCGAAGCCGGCAGGGGTTATCTCGATCACGCGATCGAGGGGCTTCGCGACCACCTCGCGGGGGTGAAGCGGCTCGCCTTCGTCCCCTTCGCGCTCCGAGATCACGCCGCGTACGGCGCGAAGGTGCGGGATCGTCTCGCCCCGCTCGGGATCGACGTGACGACGCTCCTCGCGGGCCTCCGCGACGCGCGCACCGTCGAGGAGGCGGACGCCATCTTCATCGGCGGGGGCAACACCTTCCGGCTCCTCGACCGCCTCATCGCGACGGGCCTCCTCGCGCCGATCCGCCGCGAGGCTCTCGCGGGGAAGCCGTACGTCGGCGCGAGCGCGGGGACGGTCGTCAGCGGGCCGACCATCCGGACGACGAACGACATGCCGATCGTGCACCCCCCCACCCTCGACGCCCTCGCCCTCGTCCCGTTCCAGATCAACTGCCACTACCTCGACGCCGACCCGCGCTCGACGCACATGGGCGAGACGCGCGAGACGCGGCTCCGGGAGTTCCACGAGGAGAACGACACGCCGGTCGTCGGGCTGCGGGAGGGGGCGTGGCTCCGCGTCGTCGGCGAATGCGCGACGCTCTGCGGCACGACGGGCGCGCGCCTCTTCGTGAAGGGAGAGGCGCCGCGCGAGCTCGCGTCGGGCGCCGATCTCGGCGGAGCGCGCCCCCCTCGATGACGCGACGGGGGGCCGCGGCGGCCTTTCTCCTCGGCGCCACTCTCTACGCGGGGACGATCCGGAACGGCTTCGTCTTCGACGACATCGACGTCGTGCAGAAGAACCCCCTCGCGCACGCCCCGCCCCGGCTCGGGGCGATCCTCACGTCGCACTACTGGGCCAACGTCCAGGCGACGGGAAACCTCTACCGCCCCCTGACGATCCTCTCGTTCGCCCTGAACGACGCCGCGACCGGCCGGTCGGCCGCCGGGTACCACGCCGTGAACGCGATCCTCCACGGCGCCGTCGCCGCTCTCGTGGTCCTCGTCGGCGCCGCGCTCGGCTGGAGCCCCGCCGGAGCGATCGCGGCCGGACTCCTCTTCGCCGCCCACGCCGTGCACGTCGAGGCCGTGGCGCCGGTCGTCGGGCGCTCGGAGCTCCTCGCCGCCCTCTTCGCCCTCGCCGCCTGGCTCTGCCACCGCGGGGCGGTGCGCAGTCCCACCTCCCGCGCGCGGCTCGGTTCGGGGGCCGCCGCCTCGGCCCTCTTCGCGCTCGCGCTCCTCTCGAAGGAGAACGCCGCCGTGCTCCCCGCGCTCGTCGTCGCCGCCGACCTCGCGCTCGATCGCTCGGCCGACTCGAGGCGTCGATCGCTCCGCTCCGCCGCGGCGATGCTGGGGGTCGTGGCCCTCTTCCTGGCGGCGCGATCGGCCGTCGTCCCCGGCGTGCCGGCCGGCGACCCGCTCGGCCGTGTCTTCGGCGGCGTCGACGCGATGACGCGCGTCCGCACGGCGGTGGGGGTGATGGGCCGGTACCTGGGGCTCCTCGTCTTCCCGAATCGCCTCTCCGCCGACTACTCGTACCGGCAGATCCCCCTCATCGAGTCGATGGCCGACCCTCTCTTTCTCGTCTCGACGGTGGCCCACGTCGCCCTCGCGATCTCCGGGTTCGCGCTCGCCTCCCGCGCGCGCCGCTCGGGGGTCGCCGTCCTCTGCTACCTCGGAACGCTCTTCCCCGTCTCGAACCTCGCCTTCTCGATCGGCACCGTCATGGGCGAGAGGCTCCTCTACCTGCCGTCCGTGGGTTTCTGTCTCCTCGTCCCCGCCATCTTCTCGGAGACATTCCCCCGCCCTGGGCGGGGGCGCGCGCTCCTCGCGGCGGCCCTCCTCGTCCCCGCGCTCGCGCTGTCGGCGTGGCGCGTCGTCACGCGGAACGACGACTGGCGCGATCAGCGGACGCTCTTTCTCTCGACCGTGCGGACCTCTCCCGACAGCGCGAAGGCCCACTACAACCTCGGCGTCGCGGAGGACGATCGGGGGGATCTCGTCGCGGCGATGGCCGAGTACCGGCGCGCGATCGAGATCAAGCCGGATCAGGCGGAGTCGTTCCGGAACTACGGCCTGGACCTCCTCCAGGTGAACCGGCCGGCCGACGCCGAGGGGGCTCTCGCGAAGGCCGCTGAGCTCGACCCCGGGATAGCCGACGTCTTCGGCGATCTCGGCATCGCGAGGCACCGCGTGGGACGGACGGCCGAGGCCGAGGCGGCGTTCCGCGAGGAGATCCGCCGCCGCCCCGAGGCGTGGCGGGCGCACTACAACCTGGGGTCGCTCTTCCTCGAGCAGGGACGGACCGGCGAGGCGATCGAGTCGCTCGCGCGGTGCGTCGGGCTGAATGGCGAGGACGCCGACGCGCGCGCTCAGCTCGGGCTGGCCTTCGCGGGCGCGGGGCGGCACCACGAGGCGGTGGCGGCCTTCACGGAGGCGCTTCGGATCAGCCCGGGGACGGCCGACCTGCTCATGGCGCTCGCCCGATCCGCCGCCGCCGACGGGCAGACGGACGTCGCGCGCCGGGCCCTGAAGGAGGCCCGCGCCGCCGGGGCGTCCGTCCCGGACGATCTTCGCGGGCTCGCTCCGTAGAAAAGAAGAAGCCTCCCGCCGTTCCTGGGGGTTCTGGCGGGAGGCTGGGGGAGGGGGGAAGCCTCCGGTACTGCTGGTCCGCCCTTTGCCCGCGCTCGGGGCACGGGCCCGGGGCACCGGATGCTGGCCCTTTCGACGCCTTTGACTCGCGAGGGCGCGAGGCGGTTTACGAGCGGATCAGAGGGAGCGCTTTCGCTTCCGGAGACCGCGCCGGCTCCCCTTCGACTTGAAGCGCGGCGGTCCGTCCCCGCTGTCGAAGCCGCTGGTCGACTCGAAGCCGGAGAACGAGAAGGTCGGAGGAACTCCGGGCGCCGGGCGCTTGGGTGGACGATCGTCGGCATCGTTCACGCGCATGTTCCGGCCCTTGAGCGGCTGATCGTGGCACTTGCGAATCGCGTCCGCCGCGTGCTGTTCGTCGGTGAACTCGACGATGCCGAAGCCGCGGGACTTCCCGGTGGTGCGATCGGTGATGACGCGGGCGCTGACGACCGTGCCGACCGCAGCGAAAGCCTGCTTCAGATCGACATCGGTGACCTCGAACGAAAGATTGCCGACGAACACCTTCTTCGAAATGGGATCCTCCATGCCGCGCCGCGGCGCGCCGTCGCGTCCTTGTCAGTCGCCCGCCCGGAACGTGCGAGGAGACGGACGCCGTCCTCCCCTGCCTCGTTCACCCCGGAGTCGGCGTCTAGGATAGCGTCGATACGGCAAGAATTCCTGCCCCCGGGGGAATCCGCCCGCAGGCCCCCCCGATCAGGAGGCCTTCCGCCCCGCTTGCAGAATCGCGACCGCCGCCTCGTGCGTGAGGTCGGGGCGCCGCACGTCCGTGGCGAGGCCCACCGACTCGAGCGCGCGGATGACCCACCAGCCCGTGTCGATCTGCGCGACGGTCCACCCGAGGCGGGCCGACCAGGGCATCGCGTGATGGTTTCGGTGCCAGTTCTCACCCTGGAAGAGGTGCCAGAAGGAGAGCCACGCCACGTTGCGGCTCGAGTCCTCCCCTTCGGCGACGCCGGGGCGCATGTGGCAGATGCTGTTCACGAAGCATTGAGCGTGCAGGGAGAAGACGAGCCGGATCGCGCCGAGCCAGAAGAACCCCGCGAGGCCGAAGGCCGCGCCGCCGACGAACGAGAGCGCGACCAGCGGGATCTGCAGCCGCGACCAGATCGTGTACTCGCGCCTGTTGAGATCGGGGCAGTACCTGTCGACGCTCACCTGGCCGGCCTGGTAGAGCCAGCGCAGATGCGCCCACCAGAATCCCGCGATGCGGGGGCTCGAGACGTCCTCGATCGTCTCCGCCTTGGCGTGGTGCAGCCGGTGGTTCGCGGTCCAGAAGACCGGCGCGCCGGAGCCGTTGGTCAGCGCGAAGAAGGTGAGGAGGTTGCGCACGATCGGGTGGAGCTTGAGCGACTTGTGGGCGAGCGCCCGGTGGTAGCAGACGGTCGTGCCCATGCCGCCGAGCCACGTGAGCACCACCGCGCCGGCGAAGATCGGCCAGCCGGGAAGGGGCGTGAGGATCAGCCCGATGGCTGCGGTGACGTGGATGAGGATGAGCCAGAAGAAGGTCGGGCCGTCGCCCGGCGCAGCGCGCCAGGCGCTCCGAGCCCACGGACGTGACGCGAGAAACTGCTCAGTGACGGGAGATCGTTTCAATGGATGGGGCCCCTCAAGTCCGGTGGACGATGTTCCTCCCCGATCCAGCGGCCCGCGGGAGGCGTCGGAAGTCGGGGGGTCGAGCTTTCGTGCGCCCCCGGCTCCGCAATAGGGGCACCTCACGGTAGCATAACGACCGGAGTGCGTCACGCTTGACGGTCGATCGCGCCCCCCTGTACGGTGAGCGGATGCTCCGGGTTCTTGGCTTCCTCGTGCTCATCGTACCGATGAACCTCGCGCTCGGGGGCGCGATCGTCAAGCTCGCGGCGTCGATCGCGCCGACTCCCGGGACCGAAAGGGCCGCCCGATGGCTGGCCGGGACGATCCCCGGGGCGATCCTGTGGTCCATTCTGGCCGGGGCTCAGGCCCTCGCGGACCCGGCCGATTGGCCGATTCTCCCGATTCTCGCGCTCACCGGCGCGGCGCTGGTCGCCTCCCTCGCCCTCGCGCGCGTCTCATCGACCCCGGCGCGCATCGCCTGCGGGTCCGCCGTGGCGATTCTCCTCGCTTCGACCGCGCTCGTCTGCGGCGGCGCCGCCAACGAAGATGAGCGGCGGTTCCTCGGCATGGCGCCCGGCGCCGGGATGGGGCCGAGCTTCCTCCCGCGGACACTTCACGTCGCGCTCGCCGCCGTCGCCGTCGCGGGTGCGATCGTCGCGATCCACGGCCTGATCGTGAGGCCCCGCGACCCGGCGTACGGCGGCTCGACCATGAGCACGGGCATCCGCTGGTTCGTCGTCCCGACGGCGCTCCAGATGGTCGTGGGGTTCTACGTCCTCCTCGCGGTGCCCTCGCCCGTGCGGCACGCGCTCCTCGGGGGCTCGCGGATCGCGACCACCGAGCTGGTCGCGGGGATCATTCTGGCGATCGCGGCGCTCATCGTGATGACGCAGGCGGGGAACTCCGACGATCCACGGCGGGGTCTCGTGTTCGGCGCGATTCTGCTCGCCACCACGGTCGGCGTCATGGCCTTGCTGCGCGGTGAGGTCGGCGCAGCCTACGGTGCGCCCGCGGCGGCGGGCGCGGGGGCGATCCGCTGGGGGCTGCTGGCGGCCACAGCCATCGGCGAGGGGTGGTGGCTGGTTCGGAGAGTCCGAACCCCTCCCGTGGTGTGATCAGCGCAGCCTGTCGACCGGGATCATGTTGCCGATCCCGAGGATCATCTTCGGATCGAAGGACCGCTTGAGGGCGATCAGCTCGTCGAAGACCCCCTCGCCGTACATCACCGCAAGGTACGACGCCTTGATCTTCCCGAGGCCGTGCTCGGCCGAGACGGTGCCGCCGAGCCCCACGACACGCTCCACGACCGTGCGGTAGATCTCGCGGCCGCGCGCCGCCTCGCCGTCGTCCTTCGGCAGGATGTTCACGTGCAGGTGGTTGTCGCCAAGGTGCCCGAAGGCGAGCCACTGGAGGCCGGTGGGGTTCAGCGTGTCGCGGTACGTCCGGAACATCGCGTCGAAGGCGTCGTCCCCCACCGCCATGTCGGCGCCGATTTTCCGCTGGCCGTGGCGCGACAGCCACTCGTTGATCCCCGACGGAAGCGCGTGCCGGAACTCGCGGAACGATCGGCGGTCGCTCACCCCTTCGGAGAACCACGAGTCGTCGATGAGGGCGCCGTGGGATTCCGAGAGGGCGAGCCACGCCTCGACGAGAGCGTCCCCGGTCTCCGCTTTCGTCTCCTGCTCGAAGTAGATCGCGGCGCCGGCCCCCTTCGGTATCGCCCCGTGATGCGGCCGCATGAACTCGAGCGAGGCGCCGTCGAAGTACTCGAGGGCGCGGGCGTCGAGGCCGCCGGTCCGCCCCGCGGGCCCCGTCGCTCCGGGGCGCTGCGGGTCACCGTGCGCCGGCCCCGCGAAGCCGCGCGCCGCGTACGAGATCTTCCGTGCCTCCCGGAGGAAGGCCCACGACGCCTCCTCCGACTTGAAGAAGACGATCCCCGCGAGCACCCCCTCCGGTGCCGGCAGGAGGGCGAGCTCGATCTCCGTGATGAGCCCGAGCGTCCCCTCCGAGCCGATGAAGAGGTCGATGAGATCCATCCCCGGCTCTGCGTGGATGCCGGAGGCGTTCTTCACGTCGGGCATCCGGTACGACGGGAGGCGACCCGTGATCGCGCGGCCCGAGGGAAGCGGAAGCGAGAAGCTCCTGTCCGGCGCCGCGTGATGCCGGCCGCGCGGGAGATCGAGGATCTCCCCCGTCGCGAGGGCGACGCGCAGGCGGCGCACGTGGCGGCGCGTCGGACCGTAGCGGAAACTCCTGCTCCCTGAGGCGTTCGTCGCGACGGTGCCGCCGATCCAGGCCGAGCGCTCGGTCGGGTCGGGGCCGTAGAAGAGCTTGAGAGCCGACGCCGCGGCCTCGAGATCCGCGAGGCTGACGGCGGGGCCGCCGACCACCACGCCACCCCCTTCGGCGCGCCTCAGATCGCGAATTCCCGATAGCGCGTCGGTCGCGAGGACCGAGCCCCCCATCGGAATCCGCGCGCCGGTGAGGCCGGTCCCCGCGCCGGCGACGGTCAGCTTCTCGCTGCGAGCGGAGCACTCCGCGAGGAGCTCGGCCGCCTCGGCCTCGGACGACGGGAGGTAGACGCGGTCGGCGCTCCCCCCCCTCATCCCCGACGCGTCCTCGAGCCACGGGCGGATGGCGTCGATGTCGGTCTTGACGATCATCCGGCCATTCTAGCGGGTGAGACGCGGGATGGGGCATCGGGCATTGTGTTAGGATCGCCCCCGCCACGTAACCGCCGCGGCCGACACGGCGACACAACTCCTCAGGAGGTTCATTGATGAAGAAGTTTCTAGCACTGGCAGTCGTCGCGGTTTGCGTTCTCTCCCTGCCGCTCCTGGCCGCCGAGGCCAAGAAGGCCGATCACGCCAACCCGATGTGGGCGACCGGGACGATCACCGCGTGGGACGCCGCCACGAAATCCATGAAGATGAAGGACGAGTCCGGCAAGGAAATGACGATGAACATGAGCGACAAGACGCAGGTGCACGGAACCGCGAAAGTCGGAGAGATGGCCAAGGTCGCGTACAGGATGCACGAGAACACGATGATGGCCATGCAGGTGTTCGTCGGCAAGGAGAACATGGATAAAGCCGGGATGGACCACTAGTCCCGACCGACACCCGTCCAACGTCCTCGGGGCGGAGAAGAGTCGGCGCTCCGCCCCAACCCCATTCATCCCCCACATGGCAACTGAAACCGCAGCCGCCGTCGAGGTCCGCGCTCTCTCACGCCGTTTCGGCGACCGGGCGGCGCTGACGGACGTTTCCTTCACGGTCGCGAAGGGTGAGAGCGTCGCCCTCCTCGGCCCGAACGGCGGCGGGAAGACCACCCTCTTCCGGATCCTCACGACGCTCCTTCCTCCCTCGAGCGGGGACGCCCTCGTCTTCGGGCACTCCGTCACGGGGGATCCGCACGGCGTGAGGCGTCGCCTCGGCGTCGTCTTCCAGAAGGCCAGCCTCGACGTGAAGCTCACCGTGATGGAGAACCTCATCCACCACGGCCACCTCCACGGCCTCTCGGGGGCCCCGCTGCGCACCCGCGCGGCGGAGATGCTGGCGCGCTTCGGCCTCGCCGATCGCGCGCGCGATCGCGTCGAGACCCTCTCGGGCGGCCTCGCGCGGCGGGTCGAGCTGGCGAAGGGGCTGCTGCACCGTCCCGAGATCGTCATCCTGGACGAGCCGAACACCGGCCTCGACCCCTCGGCGCGCCGCGAGTTCCTCGACCTTCTCGACGATCTCAGGAAGCGCGACGGCGTGACGACGCTCCTCACGACGCACTTCCTCGAGGAGGCGGATCGGGCCGAGCGCGTGGCGATCCTCGACCGGGGGCGCCTCGTCGCGATGGGGGCGCCGCGGGACCTCCGTTCGAAGATCGGCGGCGACGTCGTGACGCTCGCGACCGACGCCGCCGATAAGCTCCGCGCCCTCATGCGCGAGAGGTTCAAGGTCGACGCGGAAATCGTTCACGGAGAGGTGAGGTTCGAGGCTCCGCGCGGCCACGAGATGGTCGCCGCCGCGGTGAACGCCTTCCCTTCCGAGATCCGGTCGGCGGCCTTCGGGCGCCCGACGCTCGAGGACGTCTTCGTGCACCTGACCGGGCATCTCCTCTCGGAGGATTCATGAGCGGCCTCGTGCTCCCCGTCTGCACCCTCGCCTGGCGAGAGGTGATCCGCTTCGTGAGGCAGCGCAGCCGCCTGACG